>CANCPA010000083.1 GCA_947379895.1 Chitinophagaceae bacterium
TAAACTTGCAGCAGTAGCCACTGGAGCTAAGAATGCAGTAACGCTAAAGGATACATCGAGGGGAGTATTGGAAAATAAATTGAGTGTATTGGCAAAGTCTGCAAACTTGCAAGCAAAGGGAGACCTTTCTAAATTGCAAAGAACAGGGATGCCTATCGCAAAGATTCCTTCGCATCATTCGATGGAGGTACCTGAAGGCTTCTTGATTGAAAGAGCAAATATTAGTGGAAGCATGAATGTTAGTGTATTTAAACCGATCTATTCTACTCACGGAACTATTTTTGCTTTTTGGAAACCGTCTTTAGGACCTACCCCTGCAAACATTAATGATTGGTTTTTTAAGCATAGTAATGGTAATAGTCTCACAATTACGGGTCTTACAGCAAATATTCCCCATCCTTTTGCAGCAGCACATAAAGGACTTGACAATGAGGCTTTGGTTTGGAGTGCCATTACAACAATGTCTCCGGGTGACTAACATTAAAATATGAGTGAAGAAATGGTATAAAAAAGCCCTTGAAGCAATATCTTCAGGGGCTCTTTATTCCAAACAAAACCAATTCCATCCTTAAAATCAACGCTTGCAATTTTTACTCATCACTTAAACTGCTTACCATTCTGCTCTTGCATTCGGACTAGCATCGAGTCCTGCAAATTGTCCTGCCTGATATTTATAATGTGCAGTAATAGCAATCATTGCCGCATTATCGGTGCAATATTGAAAGGCGGGGATATAAGTGTTCCATCCATACTTTTTTCCCATCGCTTGCAAACCATTACGCAAACCACTGTTAGCACTAACCCCTCCTGCAATACATACACGTTTTACCCCCGTTTGTAAAACCGCTTTATTTAATTTCTTTAATAAAATATTGATAATCGTATATTGAATAGAAGCACATAAATCGCTCAGATTTGCCTCAATAAAGCCTGCATCTTGCTTTTGAAGGAAATATAAAACAGAAGTCTTCAACCCACTAAAACTAAAATTCAATGCCGGCATTTGAGGTTCGGCAAACTTGAATGATAAAGGATTTCCTTCTTTAGCATATTTATCAATCAACGGGCCTCCGGGATAAGGCAATCCCAACAATTTAGCACATTTATCAAAAGCCTCGCCGGCTGCATCATCTATCGTTTCGCCAATAACTTCTAAATCTAATGGAGACTTCACCAAAACAATTTGAGTATGTCCACCACTTACCGTCAGACATAAAAAAGGAAAATCAGGACGATTATCTGTGTCAATCAGATTTGCCAATACATGTGCTTGCATGTGATGAACTGCAATAAGTGGCTTATCTAAAGCGAGAGCCGCACTTTTAGCAAATTGAACACCTACAAGCAAGCTTCCTATTAACCCCGGCGATTGAGTAAAGGCAATCGCATCGATAGAATTGAGGGTAACATTAGCAGCAGTTAAAGCAGTCTGAACAGTAGGAACAATATTTTGAATGTGTGCACGACTCGCTAACTCGGGAACAACACCACCATATTTTTCATGAACCGATTGATTGGCAATTATGTTCGACAAGATTTTGCCATCCTCACATATAGCAACACTTGTATCATCACAAGAAGATTCGATGGCCAAAATAGTGACGCTAGTATTTTTTAAAGATGTATCGTTGAGTTGATGAATCATGTTGCTGCAAATTAAAAGAGTAATCACGAAATGAGTGGAGAATATTTTATAGAAAAGCCTAAGGTTTGAGGGAAGTAGTAAAATAGGAAAAGATAGCAAGGGGTGGAAGTGGAAGGTCATAATGAAACGGCTATTTTGATTCAATCGTAAAATCAAAGTATTACGTTACATTTGTTCAAAATATAAAGATGCCAGTTATCTCAATGTTTTACGGACTAATTGTAATGATGTATTATTTTGATACGGACAGGCATCATTTGCCACATATTCATGTAAAATGTGGTGAATTTAGCTGTGTAATAGGCATAATTGAAAGCGAACTTTTACAAGGCGATTTGCCAAAAAACAAACTCAAATTAGTTTGGGCATGGGTAGAACTTCATAGAGAAGAACTCTTGGCGAATTGGGCACTTGCCTTAAATGGCAGTAAATTATTTGATATTAAACCCTTGCAATAAGATGAAAAAAGTATTAAAAGTTACACCACTAGAGAATTATCTCCTTGAACTATGGTTTGATGGAGGTGAACTCAGAATATTTGATGTTAAGCCTTACCTCAACTTAGGTATTTTTCAGGAACTAAAAGATAGTAGTTATTTCAATACTGTCAAAATTACTTTTGACAGTATTTTTTGGCCAAATGGTCAAGATTTTAGTCCTGAAACATTGTATTTAAAAAGTATTTCTTCGAAAAGTGTTACTGCGAATAATTTCAATTATAGTCATTCATTACAAATGATTCAGGAACAACAGGCACAATAAAAGTGTAGACATTTCATTTATTTTAATTAAATCTGAAACAAAAATAAATTGAACGACATGCATCGCAATTCAATATTTTAGCTTAAAGCGGTTAGCTTAAATCCAGATTCCGCAAAAGGGCTTTACTACAATTCACAACTACTTCAAATACAAGCTTTTACTTATCAACAACGACTACCTTCCTTATATTCGCACTTCAACTGATTTATGAAATTATATTATTGGCAAAAAGAACTTCCTTTTCAATACCCATTCACTATCTCAATGGGCAGGTCGAAGACCTTTCAACCAACTTTGATTGTGGCACTTCAACTCGGTGATTATGTTGGCTTTGGCGAAGCTCCCGCAATAAGCTATTACAATGTTACAGTGGAAGATATGGTAGCAGAAATTGAAAAAAAACGCCCTCAAATAGAAAAGTTTGCATTAACAGAACCTGAAAGATATTGGCATTATCTTCATCATCTGATGCCTGAAAATCCTTTTTTGGTAGCTGCACTAGATATGGCTTGTTGGGATTTATTTGGGCATATTAAAGGCAAATTACTTTATCAACTATGGGATACAAAATGGGTAAATACGCCAAAAACAGATTACACAATCGGACTTGACACTATCGAAAACATGGTTAAAAAGATGAAAGCAAAACCTTGGCCTATTTATAAGATTAAGTTAGGTGCAGAGGATGACATTGAAATTGTACGCGCTTTACGAAAACATAGTTCTGCCAATTTCAGAATTGATGCAAATGCAGGATGGACACTTGAAGAAGCTATGCAAAAGATTCCAATTCTAAAGGATTTGGGCGTGGAACTGATAGAACAGCCTTTGGCTAAAGATGATTGGAAAGGAATGGAAATTTTATACCACCACTCTGAATTGCCAATCATTGCAGACGAGAGTTGTGTTTCGGAACATGATGTTGAAAAATGTGCTGAACATTTTCATGGTATTAATATCAAACTCACAAAATGTAGTGGCATTACCCCCGCAATAAGGATGATTAATAAAGCAAGGGAACTAAATTTGAAAGTGATGATGGGTTGTATGAATGAGAGTACTATTGGTTCGGCGGCTATCGCGAATTTCTTACCGCAACTTGACTTTGTAGATATGGATGGACCATTACTACATAAAGAAGACTTAGCAAATGGTCTGAATTATGACTTTGGAGAGGTATCTATCAACGGAAGAAAGGGATTAGGAATTATGCCCTCGTTTTTGAATTAAAAGGGCATAAGTTATAAGTTATAAGTTTTAGGTTATAAGTATTAAGTTGGAGGTTATACTTCGAGTAATTTATACTTTGTTAAATATTTATACCGACGACAACGATCGTTATATCAATTTGAAGATATATAAGATATTAATTTTTGCAAGTCAATTGATTCTGAAAAACAAACTATTAAATGACAGAGGAACGTAAAATGAAAGTGGAGAGGGTACTGAATCATCGTCAGTCAAATCTTACAATTGTATTGGAAGATGTACAGGATCCAAGAAATATTACTGCGGCAATGCGCACTTGCGATGCTGTTGGAATACAAGATGTGTATGTAATTAATACCGGAAAACCTATTTTAAAGAAGTTTGGATACAGAAGTGGTCGAAGTGCAGAAAAGTGGGTTACTGTACATCAATTTACTTCGATTGGGGATTGTTTTAAGGAATTAAGAAAGCATTTCGATAAAATATATACCACTCATTTAGCTGCAAATTCAATCGACTTATACAGTATTGATTTTACTCAAAGCGTGGCCCTAGTTTTTGGACACGAAACAGATGGAGTAAGTGACGAAGCAATGTCATTGGCTGATGGCAATTTTATTATTCCTCAAATGGGAATGGTACAGAGTTTAAATATTTCTGTTGCCTGTGCAGTAAGTATTTATGAAGCATATCGACAAAAGAAACAAGCAGGTCACTACAACAAATCTTCGATGCCTGAAGAACAAATTAAATCATTGAAAAAGGAATGGAAGATGTACGAAGAGTAAATCAAGTTTCAAGTTTCTAGTTACAAAAATCACTTGCAACCTTTACCAAGTAACCTGCATCCAATAACTTACAACCTGTAACTTGTATCCAGTAACTTGTATCTTGTAACAAGCAATTGCATCTTGCAACATCTTCTCCTTACATTTGCCACAAATATTATTAAGTTGAGTATCACCATACATACAAATAAATTAGTTAAAAGTTACAAGGGGCGTACAGTTGTAAATAATGTTTCAATCAGTGTAACTCAAGGTGAGATTGTGGGTTTACTTGGACCAAACGGCGCAGGTAAAACCACTAGTTTCTATATGGTAGTTGGTTTAATTAAACCCGATGAAGGAAGTGTATATTTAAATGATCAAGATATTACGAAACTCCCGATGTACAAACGTGCACAAATGGGAATTGGTTACTTGCCTCAAGAACCTAGTGTATTCCGAAAACTAAGTGTTGAAGATAATATCATGGCTGTTCTAGAAATGACTAAATTGAATAAGGCTGATAGAGAAGAAAAACTAGAAAAACTGTTATCAGAGTTTAACCTTCACCATGTAAGGAAAAACAATGGCGATAGCCTTAGTGGTGGCGAAAGAAGACGTACCGAAATAGCACGTGCCTTAGCCGTAGACCCCAAATTTATTTTATTGGACGAACCCTTTGCCGGTGTGGATCCTATCGCAGTAGAAGATATTCAGTCGGTAGTTGCAAAGTTGAAATACAAAAACATTGGCATCTTGATTACCGATCACAATGTGAATGAAACACTTTCAATCTGCGATAGGGCTTATCTGTTGATTGAAGGAAAAATATTCATGCAAGGAACGGCAGAGGAATTAGCAGATAATGAACAAGTTCGTCGTCAATATTTAGGAACGAACTTCGTTTTAAAACGCAAGGATTGGATTATTGATATGGTACGAGAACATGCAGAAAAAAAAGCAGAGGAAGAAGCAAATAATCTAGTAAATGAATCCAATTAAGTAGCAGTGGAAGATATGTTACAGGTTACAAGTTGTAGGTTTAAATTTGCAAGCTGTGAATTTCAAGCAATAAAATAATTTTCTACAACTTACTTAACAAGGCTATTATTTCAACAAAACTTGGCCTTTGTACGACTTGTTCATGCATACAATGATTTTTAATATTCATTAATGCAATAGCCGTGCTTTTTTGACCTTCTTCTACTTCAATATGTGTGAGTAAATCTTCAAGTAAGCAACCAAAAGCACTTACCTCAATACGTTCTAAAGCAATTGCAGTGCTCTTATTCCCTTTATTATAGATTGATGCAGCTCCAAAATCGCCTAATAGAGGATGTATGTCATCTTCCGAATCATGAATAAGAATGTTATGAGCATATAAATCTCCATGATTAATCCCCTTTTCATGAAGTTGAGCAGCAACAGAAGCAATGCCTCTAGCAATTTCAAGTATGGTATTAATATTAAATACGGTCCCCTCTTTATATACATCTCTAGTACAACTCTCAAAACTTGGTGTATGCCCTAAGATTTTATAATGAGGTGGGATTAGTGACAAAATCAAGCCCTTCTTATTTTCATCGTTCGGTTTTAATTTCCCTAAAACTTTGACAAGATTAGGATGTGCCCCCGCTAAAATACAGGCATTCATCTCATCATCAGGAAGTCCATCGCTAGTTACATCTCCCTTAAAAATCTTTACTGCTACAGGCAACTGACTCATTCCATTGTTCCAGATTGCCTTCCAAATAATTCCCGAAGCTCCCTCCCCTAGTTTCACATCTATACTTAAATCAGCCCAATCAATTAGTTCCAAACCTGTTGTATCTGCCTGAATTGTAGTACAAAAGGGGTTACCTGAAAATGCAAGCCAAGACAATTTCGGCATCGTCAAAATCCACTCAGGTAATACATTTAATTGATTGGCAGCAATTCGTAATAATCCAAGATTCTTACAATTTGCAAGTTCATTAGGCAAAGACTTAAGTTTATTCCCAGCCAACATTAATTTCTGCATTCGATGGCACTTTCCAATAGTAGCAGGTAGCACTTCTAATTTGTTATTTGTCAAAATTAACCATCTTGTCTTTGGAGGAAATGAATGCTCAGAAATACTTTGAATTTGATTGCTTTTAAAGCTAATCATTTCCAATTGAGAACACTTCCCCAATATTTCGGGGAAGACCGTAAAGTTATTATTAGTTAGAAATAATATTCTTAGCTTGGTTAGCTTCAATATTTCTATGGGCAAATCAGTTAAACAATTATCAGATAAGTCTAGTATTTCTAAAGATTCTGAAAGACTAAATATTTCATCAGGGAATGAGGTTAAACCACAATGAATCCTAACCATCTTTGCCCCTATTAACTCTCCCGACTTCAATTGTTCAATTGTGTTCATTGCTTTTATTTAGCTGCAAATAAAGCATAATGTACAATAACTAAATAAATGAATGGATAGTAAACAATTAAATAAAAACCAACTGCTGTCTTGAATTAAATAAAATCCCAATAGTTTGAGTATGCAAAAAGATTCTATGCTCCAAAAGCTCAATGTTTTGGAACAAAGCTATATCCCTTATTCTTTTATTATACTTACAGTTTTCTTCTCATTACCTACTGTAATCGTCAATAAATAAACTCCTTTACTCAACTGCTTTGTTTCCTCTATTTTCAGATGATTCTCACCTTCAGTTAAATTAAATTTCTTAGTAAGCAGTTGCTTTCCTTCTGTTGAAGTAATCGTTAATGTAGCTTTTGTTGCTATTAATGAACCAATGTTCAAATTCAAAATTCCGCTAAAGGGATTCGGTGCAATCTTTAGAGCTGTCAATTTGTTTTCCAAACTAATCTTGACGATACTACTGTAACTATATTTTCCCTCCTTTTCTATCGCTTTTAACCGATAATAAATCACCCGCTGATTGGTAACCAATTGGTCCAAATATTGATAATTAGCAGTTGCAAGATTTCCCTTTGCAGGAACAGAACCTATTTTATTAAATGAAATGCCATCATAACTTCTTTCTACCTCAAAAACACTTGTATTAACTTCATTCGAAGTTTCCCATCCACAGGTTACATCGCTTCCTCTATAAACAGTTGCAGAAAAGTTCAGCAGCTTTAAAGGCAAAGGAAAAGGTGTGTTGATCAATAAGTTATTACTCGTATCGCTATAATTTCCTAACTGATTTAGCGAACGTACATAATAAACATATTTACTATTTGCCTGAACGGTGGTATCAATAAATGAAGTGTCGCTAATAACTGCTATTTCCTTATCATCTCTCCAAATACTATATCCATTTACTAATGTATCGTTAGCGGCATTCCAATTTAATAATACTTTATTGCTTGCGTTTGTATTTCCTTCCAAGGTCATTGGTTTTGTAGGTGCAATATTATCCATCCAAATTGTTTGATAAATGGTAGGTGCAGCATAGATTCCCGTCGTAGTACCTGTAGTACCTACTTGATAGGCACCTACCGTAATAGGAATTGGAAACTTAGTTCCTTCTGCAATTTGTGTGATTATCAATTGATTTCCTACAACAACAGCAGGGCCATTTCTTACAAAATACTCTACAGGCAAACCGGAATTTGCAGTTGCTTTTAGAGTCACCGATCTTGTATTTACATCTATATTATTAATTGTAGGGAATATAATAAACTGACTCTTAAAACCTGCCATTGTGCTTTGAGTCCTATCAAGCCTAACATTTCTCAACGATGCAGCTACGGTATCATTCCCTTCTTTGTAAAGCGACACATAGCTTTGGGTATACCCTCCTGCATTCGGAGAAAAACGATTGAACCTTAATTTGAATGTAAGGTTGCCCAAATGTTTGTAACAACTAGCATTGCAACGAGCTTTCACTGGCAAATTCGTTATCGGTAAAGTAGTGACACCCGGCAATAGTACATTGTTACTCAACTTCATCGGCACCTTCAAAGAATCTTTTGTATTGACAGATGCAGTATCAATTGGCCAAGGCTTATCAAAGGATGAAACTGTTAGTTTCATGACATTGGTGCTATCCATAAATTTGTATCCATCCTTTGGATGATAACTATACACGCATTCGTATAGAGTGTCGGGTGTGCCATCCAATTTCAAGATTGTAAACTGTTCCACTTTTTTAAAGTACTCTGTAACGGCTAATTGCTCACAAGTACGGGCAATTTCTTCATCAAAAAACCATTCTGAACTCTTCTTATTTCCCTTGAATTGGTTATAAGGCGCAGGCTTTGCATATTTGATAGTGTCTTTTGCATTGAAATAGTTTTGGTCAACCAACCAACCCTTTTTAAAATCCAACGTTTTCAATATGGGTTTCATTGTTGGGTCGGTAGGATAATTATCTGGCAACCTAGCTGCACAAGCCTTGTCAATAAACATGGCTAATACATTCAAGGCACGAGGCATTGCATTAAAATGCCCTTCATATAATTCTACCAAGCTACCTCCATATTCCATTCCGGGTTTATAAACTCCCGTACCGTCATCGTTCCGATAGATACCTGTAAATCCTGCCCCTAAAGATTGTGTAATTGGTCGCATTGGATTTGTCTTAAACATACCATCAATTGTTTCTGGCAAAAATCCTTGGTAAAATAATAGCGGTACATCCTTCATTGTATTGGGAGATGCGGCAAAAGAAGTGCCTCCATTCGCCTTTCCTTTGTAATAGGTATAGATATTTGGCACTCCCGATTTAATAGGAATGGCTGCTATACATTTCGTGTTATCCCGCATGGCAACATGAAATGGGAAATCCATATAGGCAGAATGTGCCATCGGAATAAAGGGTGCATTCACCAATTCAGGATGATTTGATTTTATTGCCAAAGCCTGAATAATACTATCAAATTTGGCGGCTTCACTAGGGTTTGTATAATCGAAACTTAGGTAATTTGGTGCGGCTAACAAAGTTTTTTGATAAGATTGCCCACCCATTGTCAATACCAAAGAGGCTAAACCCCACTTCTCCGCTACTTTTCTTACTTCTGCATATTCCTGAACTTGTACCTCAATATTATTCTTGATGCACACCATTATTCCATGAACCGTTTTTGTGTGGGGAGGAATCCACAAATAAGCACCATTTGTACTATCCCCATCATTGACAAAATATTGATATACTGCATTGATATCTTCAGGTTCTGCAAGTTTCTCTACTTTGGCAATGGTAATTTTATTGTTTGACGAATCGCCATATAAAACCTTAATACTAAAACCTTCGTGATAATCGGGAATTGTTATTGGCAATGATGTAACCTTTATCTGACTATCATGCGGAAGTAAAACACCTGTTAATGAGCTTGAAGTAACTACATTTCCTAAACCGTCTAACAATTGTACAACCATTGCACCTGAAGTGTCGTGAGTAGGATTGTTATTCTTTACATCGGCTGTCACAGTGATTGCCCCTTTGTTAAATCCATAGTCATTGACAATAATACCGTTTTGCCAATATTGAGTATTTAATACTTGAATTTGGGGTTGTACTGATGTTTGTGCAGTCCATCCACTATACAATCCATAGTTACCCGATGAATCCTGTGGTAACAATTCTACATATAAGTACTTACCAATTAATGTGGTATCAATCGAATAGACAACACCTTTAGCTGCTGTTGTTATGCCCGTTGTCAATTTTTTGAAATACCCCAAATTGAAGGAGTCGGATACAAAGACTGTGTAGAATGTTCCCTTTTCAGGTGTATTTGTAGGACTGCTATAAGTGTATTTTATTTGAATGGAGGCAGTTGCTGCAACTGAACCAATTTGTCGAATGGAATTAATTAAGGAAGGTCCTTGATGCTGTGCAACAGGTGAAGTGGTGATTGACGTTACAGGTTGTCCCGTTGTAAAACCTGAGGCAGTAGCAGGATTTACCCTAAATGCAAGGTATTTCCCAATATCGTTTCTTGTAATTGCATAAGAGATAGAAGTCGCATTTGGAATAACTTTAAAAGGCCCATTTGGATTTTTGGAAGAAAGCCATTGAAAAGTAGTCCCTGCCGTATCGGTTCCTGCTAAACTGTAGCTACCTGTCAATGTTTCTAAGGCGGCCACTGTTCCATTGATGGAAACATTAGAGGCACTCGGTGCCGCATCAGGAAGGGATACAGAAACATCATCAATATCGGCATAATTAAATTGATAAATGGCTTGAATATCGAAGATAATCTGATTCATCAGTAAAGTTGGTGTAGAAGTCGTAAGATTACCACTAATCTTCTTGACAATCGAGTCATTTGCTGCCTTAGTTATTGTACCTGTTACACTTACAGTAGTAGCCGAATTACGAGAAATTCGCATGGTAATTTTATACCAAACATTATTTACAGGAGTAAGATTTCCTGAAGGGGTATAATTCAATCCTGTCGGGAGTCGTAATATTCCTTGCAATCCCATGGGAGAAATACTTGTAGTGGCATTTGAAGTATTGTTGTCCGTATTGGTCACACCAACAATTCCTCCAAAACCTATTCTATTAAAGTTGGGGCAGTTTGTAGTATTAGTAGCTGCTGCAAGTCTTGTCGTTCTTATTTTATAACTAAATATTACATCTCCATACCCAAAAGAGGCTGTCTTCTGAATCTTTTCTCCCGAATATCCTGAAGGATTTGTTTGTCCTGCATTTAGGCGAAGTATTTTATTGGCAGTTCCTGAATCATACTGTACAGTAGCAAGAGAAGTGGTGCCAAACAATTCCCAACCAATAGGTTTGCTATTGATTGAATCCGACTCAAATCCCTCACTAAAAATAATGGTAGTTTGAGATTTTACCTTCAGCGAAGGAAGTAGTATAATCAGCAAAACGGTGATAGGTTTAAAAAAAGAGCGGAATGAATTTTTCATGACTTGCAATATTTAATGATAAAAAATTAGTATCGATTGTTTGAGGGTGCAAGCTAATTAGATGATACCTTTTTAATTATGCCAAATGACTCATTCTTTAATTTGATTGTTGCAAGTACTAATAATCACAGAACAATTATCAATTCAATTCTTTAATTAACTTACCTTTTGTAATTCCTCTTTCATTGAAAGAATCTATTGTGAAATAATATTTTGTTCCTTTCACTAACGACCTAATTGTGGCCAAATTATTACCATAAACCATATAATTCTGATATAATTTGTCTTTTTCATTGCCATAACGAATATTATAGCCTACAGCACCATCAATTTTATTCCAAGAAAGATGTACTACACGTGCCTCATTTTCGTCTTTCTTTAATTCAAAATCTGAAAGTAAAGTTGGCAATGCAGCTGCACATTTACCAAACACTCTTAATCCAGATATAGCGAATTTACCATCGGGTGTATTAATATTCATTACCCTAACAAATCTTGCTTTAATCGGCTTTGAAAGTTCAAAATAAGGATGGGGCAAGTCTTCATTACTTGTTGATTGATCAATGATTGTTTTCCAATTCATATTGTCATCACTCGATTCTATTAAGTATTGATATCCTTTTTGCTCAGCAGGTCTTCCCACCGTTTTAGTATCTACATCTGCAAAATTGATTTGTAGTGCATTAATAATGGATTTATTCTTTAAATCAATGGTAATAAATTCCCCTCTGTTTCCTGTTTTAGCACTCCACCAATCTCTTATTTCTTCATTAACTGCATACTCAGGCTTTGTTTTTTCTTCATCCAAAATAGAGGAAACAATAACAGGCTTTTTATACGAAAGTAGCATCCACCCTTTAAAATATTTTTCTGGGTTAAATATTCTCTTTGTCGGATAACAGTATGGATAATCTCCAAAACCTGTATAAGTATGAATGGTTCCAACTGCATCAAATGATGTAGGGAATAGGCCTAATCTTCTTTCAAAAATATGTTTTTTACTTATTGTCATAGTTGCAATATGCCAATAGTTACCAAACTTATCTTGAAACGTCCCACTATGCCCTGCACCTGCAATAAATCCCTGAGGTTTATAAGAAAATGGATTGAATAACTGAAACTTAAAGGGTCCAAGTGGACTATCAGCGATATAAACGCCGTCACAATAACTCTTGAATTGAGTGCCAGGAGCAGCATATTGTAAATAATATTTACCTTGATGCTTTGTCATCCATGAGCCTTCTATCCAAGGATTTGCTTTTCCAGTATTATCATCACCGTTATTTTCAAATCCATGATTTTCTTTATCAGGATAAATCAAAGACTTGGGAATATTTTTATAATGAAATCGATTACTCATATCCAATTCCACTACTTTAGTAGGATTCTTATTGGAACAACCATAATATAAATACAATTTTTTATAATCGTCCAAAAACAAACAAGGATCAATTACACTGCTATCTATCTCACCACAATGTTCCCAATTTCCCTTTATTGGATCGACAGTCTTATAAATCTTTTTCCCTCCTGACGCTAAAAAGTAAAGTGCATCATCTATTGCCACAACAGTGGGAGCATAATCTTCCCAAGGTAGGGTAGAATTAGTAATAAATTTCCACACTTTCAAGTCGTCAGAATGCCAGTATCCTCCCGACTTAGAGGCAAATAAGAAATATTTATTTTGAAATAAAACAATCATCGGATCTGCAGCTTCCCTACGTGAAGGTGTATCGGGTCTGAAACGATAACTAATATTTATTGGATTACAAAAAGTGTTTTGGGAAGAAACTGTATTACAGGCTAATAAAAGCAGGAGTAAATATGCAAGACAATACTTATTCATTGTTTAATTTTTTCAGAATGACATTATCAGAAGAAGAAAGTTTATTAAAAATAAAGGATAAATTAGAAGAATCACTAATTATAAAAATGCAAAAGGTGAAAAACGAATCATGTTTTTCACCTTTTATGGAAGGAAATATCACCTCCCGTTAATGATGTTGTCATTGACGACAACAGTAATGTGACCTAAAAGTAAGTAGAATTTTAAAACTAACAAAAATTAATTACACAATTCATTTTAACCGTGTAATGCATCTTTTCTTGCTAATAACACTTCTACTGTTTCTTCATAAAGTTCGTCAGCTACACAGCAATCAACTGGACATACTGCTGCACATTGAGGTTCTTCGTGAAAACCTTGACACTCCGTACATTTATTTGGAGTGATGTAGTATGTATCAACCGCTATCGGTGCAAATTTTTCATTCGCATCTACGGAAGTACCATCTACCAATGTAAATGAGCCTTGAACAGTTGTTCCTTCGGCAATTGACCACTGAACACCACCTTCGTAGATGGCATTGTTAGGACACTCAGGCTCGCAAGCCCCACAATTAATACATTCTTCTGTTATTTTAATCGCCATAACCTTATTTTTGAATTTTTTCGCTGTAAAAGTAATGAGTCTAATCTGAATAAAAAAAATGAATTTACTAAAAAGGATAATTTTATTAGAAAAACTTGGTAAATATTTGCTAAGTACTGAAGAATGTTGGTTAAATGTCAAAGAAAAGGCAGAAAGAGAGAATGCATGGTTCACAAATATCTTTGTTGAGACGGCAATTAATAATATTGCAACTTGCTTTCTTGATGAAAATTTATTAAAGAAATGGACTAATAGCTATCAAATAGTCGACATTTCTTCAACACCAATGAATATTGGCGTTGTAATGGCAGGAAATATCCCGTTAGTAGGGTTCCATGATTTTTTGTGTGTTTTTATTTCAGGTCATCGTCAGACTATAAAAACTTCTTCAAAAGATTCAACGCTGATAAAACATATTGTAGCCAAATTAAAAGAATGGGATGCGGAAGTATCAGACTTTGTTTCATTTGCAGAGAGTTTAAAAGGGTGTGATGCATATATTGCTACAGGGAGTAATAATAGTGGACGATATTTTGAGTATTATTTTGCCAAATACCCGCATATCATCAGAAAAAACAGAACTTCTGTAGCTGTTCTTGATGGTAATGAAAGAGAAAAGGATCTTGCGAAGCTTTCCGATGATATACAAATGTATTTTGGGTTAGGTTGCCGAAATGTTACTAAACTTTATGTTCCTAAAAATTACGATTTTGTTCCACTGCTTGATGCTTTAAAGAAATATGAATTCTATTTTGAATTTCATAAGTATAAAAACAATTACGATTATCAATTAGCAATACTGATGATGGGTAGGAAGTTTTATATGACGAATGGTTCCATCATTTTATCGGAAGACAAATCAATATTTTCCCCTGTTAGTCAGGTGAATTATGAATTTTATGAGCACAAAGATCTACTTGGTGAAGAATTAAGTGAAAATGAGGCTATACAATGTATTGTAGGTAAAGGCTTTATCAATTTTGGAGAAGCACAAAAACCGACTCTATTTGATTATGCAGATGGTATTGACACTATGCAATTTTTAAAGGGATTAGGCAACAAATAAACTGCAAGTTTTAAGTTACTTCTTAGCTTTTTTTACCAATATATTCAAAACAGGATTAGTTATAGAAATATAAAGATTAGCTTGTATTTGAAAATTATCATATTATTTTAATTAGAATTTCTTGTGCCAATTGTTTTTTTTTGATTTATTGGAGATAAAACTCCTATATGGAAACTGGTAGAGAATTTTTGTGGCTAATAAAAAAAGGGTCACCCCGTAGAAACGGAGCGACCTCTAACGATTGCTTGCCATATGAAAAAAAGTTAAATGATTACTACACGCAAGCTATACAATGTAGTGACCAAAAAAAGTTTTATACAACTTAAAAGAACTGACTATTTCTTAGCAGCAGAATCTTTCTTAGTTGAATCAACTGCAACTTTTGCAGAATCTTTCTTAGTTGAATCAACAACAACTTTAGAAGAATCTACTTTTGTAGAATCAGCAGTTTTAGACGCATCAGAACCACCTTTACATGCTGCGAAAGACGCAATTGCAAGAACAAATAATAATTTTTTCATTTTTTAAAGCTTTAAATTGTGAGTAATTTATTGTTTATACCACAAGGGCATAAAAGGTAACCCAATAAAATATTTTTTTTTAAAACTTTTTTTTATAATGCGCATAGGGTTACTTTTATTCAATAAACAGTATTAATAAACAACAGTGAAAGCGGAAATAAACGAACAAGCATTACTGAAAGGATTAGCTAATAATGATACTAAGGCAATTGAATTGATTTATAAAAATAATTTCAAAACAGTTCAGTCTTTAATCATTAATAATAATGGCTCATACGATGATGCAAGGGATATTTTTCAAGAGGCAATGATTGCTCTATATGAAAAAGCACAAAGTGAATCATTTGTTTTAACTTGTAAACTTAACACGTATGTATATTCCATCTGCCGGAGACTATGGCTCAAGCGGCTACAACAACTTGGTAAATTCAGTAATCAGATTGACAGTCATGAAGAAGCTGTTTCTGTTGAAGAGGATCTTGAGTTTCATTTGAGACGTAATGCAGAATTTACAATTATGGACAGGGCATTAAACAGCCTTGGCGAACCTTGTAAAAGTTTATTAGAAGGGTTTTATATTAAAGATTTAGATATGCAGGCATTAGCCAAACAATTTGGTTACACAAATGCAGACAATGCTAAAAATCAAAAATATAAATGTTTAATACGTCTGAAAAAACTGTTTTTTTCTCAGTATAATATAGGAGAGTAAAATATTAAAGAATAAGTATAGTAATAATTGAATCATGAACGAAGATATTTTAATGCTTCAGACTATTGAAAGGTATCTAGATGGCACAATGCTTCCTGACGAAAGGGAATATTTTGAACAACTAAGAAAAAATACCTCAGAAATAGATCAAATGGTTGTAGAACATTCTATGTTTTTACAACAGATGCATGGTTTCAAAAATCGTCAGAACTTCAAGCACTCTTTAAATGGTGTGCATGACAAGCTTTTAGCTCAAGGTGTTATTAATGACGGTGAAGAAACCACATTCAAAGGAAAAGTGATACAGATGTATCATAAGTATAAAAAAGACATGGCTATTGCAGCCTCTGTTGGAGGTGTAATAGCAGTGGTTATAAGCGGTCTATTTACTTATTTTTCTCCTGTAGTTAGTAGTAATAAGCTTCAACAATTAAGTATTGAGTTTGCAGCTATCAAGAAAAATCAGCAAGTTCAAGGGTCAATTATTAATGAAGTAAAAAGCAAATTACCTAAGAACGTTAACTTGATAAGTGGAGGTACTGGCTTTTTAATTGATGCCAAAGGATTTATTATCACAAATGCGCACGTATTGAAAGGAAATAGTGCAATTGTAGTTAATAACGAAGGAGACGAATTTAATGCAGATATCGCCTTTATTGATACAAAAAAGGATATTGCAATATTGAAGATTAAAGATGAAGACTTTAAAACGCACAAATCATTGCCTTATAGCTTAGATAAACACAACGTTGATTTAGGAGAAGAAATATTTACACTCGGATTTCCAAAGAATGATATCACCTATACACAAGGTTATTTGAGTTCTAATACAGGTTTAGATGGCGATACGTCAAGTTATCAGATTCAGATGAACTCTAATCCAGGAAATAGTGGAGGACCCGTATTTAATAAAAATGGCGAAGTAGTGGGTGTACTTAGTTCAAAACAAATCCAAGCAGATGGAGTTACTTTTGTAATTAAAAGTAAAAATATTTGTAGCGTTTTGGATGACTTAAAAAGAGACGACACAGCTTTTAGCAAATTAAAACTTCCTACATCTTCTAGTATCAAAGGAAAGGATAGAAAAACACAGGTTAAAAAGATTGAAGACTGTGTGTTTTCTGTAAAGGCCTACAACAGGTCTTTAAAATAAGGTACAACTAATTAAGTATTTAAAAATAAAAAAGAACCCCGTTAGCATTCGCTAACGGGGTTCTTTTTTATTTCCTTTATTAAATTTATCACTCTTCTAAACTCTCTATTTTTTAGCAGAGCAATCTTATGAAGACTCCAAATCTATACATCCCTATCCCCAAAGACTTGCCGGATATTCACCGTCGTTTACCAATTTAGTGATACTTTCTTTTACTCCAGGTGCATCTTCTTTATAGGTTACGCCAAACCATTTAGCGTCAGTTCCAATTACTTCGATACTACCTAATTTTTGCTGAATAAACTTATCGGCAGTTTTAGGAATAAAAAACTCCGACTTAGGGACATTAATTTCATTTTCCAAAAACTCTTCAAATAATCTTTCAGCAAGAGGAATAAAGCTAGAACCAAAACAATAGAAATTCATACTTACTTTAGTACTTGCAGGAAGTACAGTGGTTTTATCATCTTCTTCGTAAACTATCTCACTGTCTTTCGAATAAATTTTTGTTCTTTCATCTATACCAACCAAATTCCCTTCGGCATCAATATTACAAACGCCACGGCTAACACTTCCATTTTCACTCAAGGTGTTAATTAAACTGTAACCAATCAGTGCATATAAAGTATCAGAAACACGGGTATTAATAAAGTCAGCAGCCTTAGCAAAACCGTCTTTACCATAAAAATCATCTGCATTAATTACCGCAAAAGGTTCTTTTAATACGTCTTTGCAACAAAGCAAAGCATGTGCAGTACCCCAAGGTTTAGATCTATCGGCAGGAATCTGTCTATTCCCTACAAAAGATTCCAGCTTTTGATATACATAAGCTGTCTCAATCTTTCCAGCCAATTTAGGCTCGAAATTAGCTTTAAAACTTTCTGCAAAATCTTCTCTGATAATAAAGACTACTTTACCAAATCCGGCCTTAATAGCATCAAAAATGGAATAATCCATTATGGTCTCTCCATTAGGACCAAATCCTTCTACTTGTTTCATACCTCCGTACCTGCTTGCCATTCCGGCAGCCAAAATAACCAATGTAGGTTTCATATATTTGCGTTTATTTTTTACTCATTCAAGGGTCACCCCTAAACAATTATTGATGCAAAATAGTTTCATCGACAAACATAAAGTATTTGTACAAAAAAATGTACTTAATGAGTCAAATTTCAATATAGAAACAAACATTCTTCGGTTAGACACAATAAATAACGTAGTTAGTGGCAACAAATTCTTCAAATTACTACATCCCGTAGCAGCTGCGATTAATGAGGGGAAAATGACAATTGCAACTTTTGGAGGCGCTTATTCAAATCACATTGTTGCAACAGCATGCTACTGTAAGGAATTTGGAATAAACAGTGTGGGTATCATTAGAGGTGAGGAGGCATTGCACTTAAGCGATACGATGAACGATGCTGCCTCCTTTGGCATGAAGCTGCATTATGTATCGAGAGAGTCCTTTAAAGAAAAAGAACAATTAAAACTGCAATATGGAAATGAAACCTTTTATTGGGTAAATGAAGGCGGTTACAGTCGCTTAGGGGCTGAGGGGGCAAAGGATATTTTTGATTGGATTGATGAGACCTATACAGATATTGTCTGTGCTGTAGGAACGGGTACCATGATGGCAGGATTAATTGCAGCCGCTTTACCACATCAAAAAATAACAGGCATTTGTGTTTTAAAGGGTTATGAAGAACAAATTAACGATGTGAAAAAATTGCTGACTAACACGGAACAATTAAAATCCTATACCATTTTACACGATTATCATTTTGGAGGTTATGCCAAACACCCTTTGCCGCTATTAGAATGGATGAACGAGTGTTACTCAAAATACGAAATCCCAACGGATTTAATTTATACCTCTAAACTGTGTTTTGGAGTACAAGATTTAATTAAGAAAGGATATTTTCCGGAAGGAAGCAAGATTATGGTAATTCATAGTGGAGGTTTACAGGGAAATTCATCACTTATTAAAAAATTTGAATTGTTGTATTAGGAAATTTATACTATTAGAGAGGATACAAATTTCAAATCATAATACAACACATCTAAAGAAATAGTATACAAATTAGGTTGGTATTGAATTTTTCGTACTATACACCCTTAAATAAAGAATACTCATGTATTATTGTCGGCCTTCAAACACACAATGCACTTGCTTTACTCATGCAAGAATTGTTGAAGCCGAAAAACATGTAGTTATTTGTTCTCGCCTCATCTCCTTATCAAAAGGAACAGTTTAACCTGTTCAATCTTCCTTCAAACCTCCTGTTTAGTTTTAAATTATTGACAATTTTAGGGTGCATAAAAGGTTTTCGCTTAAAATATTAAACCTAAATAAATTCGATTTATGAAAGCTTAAAGTTCAAACCGATTAGAATATGGATTTATTCGATTTTTTTGCCTCTTAGCCGGCAGGCTTCGTCCTTACAACGCCACTCCGTTCAACCTTTTGAGAAAAAATATCCTACGGATTTTTTCTCAATTTCAGCTTCGCTGAAAGCAGATTGCCCTAAGGTGGCTTATGTAAGGACTGGTGAGAAAGCGAGCACTAGAAAAACAATTTGAAAAAACGCAATTTTCAAAATTTAGCTGTGTAAAAGTTATTACTAAAATACATTGGTGATAATGTATTTTAGTAATGGTAAGCGAAAAACTTTTATACACCCCAATTTTAAGGACGCTTTTGAATAATTAATATACATCAAAAGCACATAATCAGCAATTAAGAAGGCATTGTCATTCATTAAGATAACTTAATGATGCGCTTGTGCCATAATTCTATCGGAATTGAAAATAATGCGAGCATTATTCGTAATACTGCTCGCAAAAATTGTGAAATTGAGATAAGTATTAATGATACTGCGAGCAATTATTGCAACACCTCTCTCCTTTTTAAAAAATAGAGATAAGTATTGGCAAAAACGCTCACAGTAATGAAAACATTGCTCGCAGTATTTGCAATAACACTCGCAGTTTTATTAATACTTCTATCTTTTTGATTATTACTGTATATAATACAAGGGTTTGATAAAGAATAGAATTAGTCAAATTAAAATATTAAACAAAAAATTAGTTACTACTAAGGAGGTTTTACCACTAAGAACATAATGGGTTTCACAAAAAAAAACAAAGACTTAGAGTATTTATACTTGCTTAATCGGGTTAAATTTGATTAGAAAACATTTTGACCTTATTTTTTCTTTGATTTCCTTGTGGTAAAAGCTCCTGAGTAGAAATACAAAAATTAGAGACATCTATGTTAATGACCTTGTAAAAGTGCTCAATTTGATGAGTGCAGCCATTCCTTTACCTACAAACGTTACAATTGACCATTCTGGCAACATAATAATTCCTGGTATTAATATAAATAAAATCATTATCGCAATAGATGGTTCAAGAAAAAAACTGTTACATGGTTGACTCCCGGTAAACTCTATTTCATTCATTATGCCTTAAAATATGGCAAATATGTAGGGCTGC
>CANCPA010000084.1 GCA_947379895.1 Chitinophagaceae bacterium
TTGCATTTACTTGGACAAATCCTAAGTATACTTTTAGCAATGGAATAAGTTCACAAAATGTAACTTATAATCTTCAGATTGATACACTAGGGTCAAACTTTACAAATCCCCTTATACAAACAATTTCTACTAATTCTGCATTAGGAAATTCTATTACTGTAAAGGAATTGAATACTATACTTGCGAGTAAAGCAAAGTTGTCATTAGCCTTTGCACAGCCACATACAATTCAAGTTAGGGTTATATCTCAACTTGGATCTAATCAAGCTCAACTAAAGTCTAATATTCTGAATTTTATAGTAACTCCTTATCCACCACCTCCAGCTGTAACTTTACCTTCAACAGGTACCTTGTTTATTGTTGGTAGTGCAGTTGCAGGAGGTTGGTCAAACCCAATAGCCGCAGATAAAATTGCAGCACAGCAATTCACTCAAATAAGTTTGACTGAATATAAGATTACTATTGCCTTAATTGGGGGCAATGAATACAAGTTAATTGCAAAAAGCGGTTCTTGGACTGAGCAATATAGTGTAGCAAAGGCAGATGATCCTGCTATGATTTATGGTGGGAAATTTGTAGGTGCTATTAATAACCCACAAAATGCGTTAGCCCCAAGTGAAGACGGCATTTATGTGATTGACGTAAATTTCCAATCAGGCTTATTTACAGTAACAAAACAGTAATAATATTCTTAAATAATTAAATTAATAGTATGAAACATATCATTAAGTACCTAGTATTATCAACTGTTTTGTTCATGTTGATTACTAGTTGTGACAAAACAGATACACTTGCAACTTCGTCAAGTGGATATAATGGATCAGCACCTGTATTAAGCAGTTCTGTAAAAAGTGTAGCAGTACTAGCTGCTGATTCCTTAAAATCTGTATTTGTGTTGAATTGGACAAGTCCTAAGTATGCAACTAATTCAAAAACAGTTAGCTATACAATTCAAATTGACTCTTCAGGTAGAAATTTTGCTAAAGCAGTAAGTTTTAAGTTAACTGGAGTTTTGACTGATACCTTTTCTGCAAAAACACTGAATAACATCTTGATAGGATTTGGGTTTAATTATCGAGTTGCCTACAATGTGGACATAAGAGTTATTTCTGCTTATGGAAACAATAATGAGCAACTAACTTCAAACACTATTGTTGTTAGTATGACTCCTTATGTGACTCCTCCAAAAATTACTCCTCCCGCTTCTGGAACCTTGTTTATTGTAGGTGATGCAACAGCAGGTGGATGGACTAATCCTGTTCCTGTGCCTACTCAACAATTTTATCAAATTGATTCTGTTACTTATGGTGGCGTATTTAATTTGATTGGCGGAAATGCATATTTACTTCTTCCTGTAAATGGAGATTGGAATCATAAATATGGTGGGGTAAGTACCTCAGGTGGACCTTTATTGGTTGATGGTGATGTTCCAGGTACAAATACAGTTGCACCTGCAACTTCTGGATATTATAAAATCATTGTTGATTTTCAGCATGGTACATACTCAGTAACTCCTTATACAAGTACTTTCCCTACTAATTTGTATATTGTAGGTGATGCTACTGCAGATGGATGGAGCAATTCTAATCCTCCTGTTAATCCAGTATTTACTCAATTAAATGCGGCTCAATTTCAATTAACTATTCCGCTAGTTGGGGGTAAAAACTTTTTAATGTTGCCTGTTGCAGGAAGTTGGACTAATAAATATGCAATTGCAAATGCTACTGTACCAAGTTCTGGAGGTAGTTTTGGTTATAATTTAAGTACAAACTTTAATGCACCTGCAACGAGTGGTACTTATACTATTACTGCAAACTTTTTAGATTTTACTTATACAGTTAAATAAAAGTAGACCTAAAATTTTAATTGAAAAACGGCTTTGCTTATGCAAGGCCGTTTTTGTTTTTAAATCCAATTATCATTTCCATTACTTTTACCGCTTTAGGAATGCTTTCTTTCCTATATAAAAATTGCTTTTTATGCTTTATTCGATGACTGGTTATGGACGCTCTGAACAAACAATTGGCGACAAGACTTTTTTAGTTGAACTCAGATCACTTAATGGAAAACAATTCGATTTGAGAATGCAATTACCTGCTTTATTAAAGCCATTTGAATTTGATTTGCGATCAATCATCAACGAAGGTCTTGAACGCGGAAGTGTAGAATGCTTTATTACCATCAAACAAAATGGAGTCGCAAAGCCTGTCAGTATCAATACCGAACTTTTAAAGGCCTATTACAATTCTGTAGTTCAAGTGGCCGATGATTTGAAGGCCGATACCCAACAAGTTTTAGCTTCCATACTTCGTTTGCCCGAAATAATTGTCAACTCTTCCGAAATCCTAGAGGAAAAAGAATGGGAACAGTTTCAAGTAGTTTTGAAAGAAGCAATTTCAGACCTTAATGTACACAGGCTCGATGAAGGGAAGTCTATTGAAACCGATATGTTGCTTCGTTTGAAAAACATAGAAATTCAAAGTGAGGCAATTGTAGTCTTAGAGCCTAATCGACGTCAGAAAGTGAAAGATAATTTGGTTAAACTTCTTGAAGAACGGGTAGGTAAAGAAAATTACGACACCAATAGATTAGAACAAGAACTGATTTATTATATCGAGCGAATTGATATCAGCGAAGAACAAGTTCGGTTGAAGAATCATATAAAATATTTTAAAACAATCCTCGGAGAGATGGAAAAGAGTAAGGGTAAGAAACTCTCATTCTTACTTCAAGAATTCGGTAGAGAAATTAATACAACAGGTTCAAAAGCTTACGATTCTGAGATTCAGAAATGCGTAGTTTTAATGAAAGATGAGCTTGAAAAGGCAAAAGAACAGGTTTTAAATGTGCTTTAATAGTTGTTAGTTAGTTATTAGTGGTAGGTTGTTAGATGTTAAAAGAAATAGTACTTGAATTTGAAAGAATTTTAAAAGAAAATTTATCTTTCTCTAATCCTAACCACTAATCACTAACTACTCACCACTAATTGCTAAAAGAAGGGTTTCGCACATTGCCCTTATCTCTTGTTCTGTGATAATTAAGGGTGGTGCAATGCGCATACTCTTATCATTGAATAAAAACCAATCGCTAATTAATCCATTTGCAATACACTTTTTTATGACTCTATGATTAGTTTCGAAGCTGTCGAACTCAATCGCCATCCAAAGTCCACTCGTACGTACTGCAACTATTGATGGATGCTTGATTGTTTCCAACATTATGAGTTCCTTAGCTTTAACTGTATCAACATAATGACCTTCGATCAGAACTTCAAATGCGGCTTTTCCTGCTGCGCAACTAACAGGATGACCACCAAAAGTGGTGATGTGACCTAATACAGGATTGAAAGTCAGCGTATCCATCAATTTTTTATCTGCTACAAATGCACCGAGTGGCATTCCACCACCTAGCGCTTTACCCAACAATAATATATCAGGAACAATATCAAATTGTTCAAACGCCCATAAACTTCCGGTTCTGCCAAATCCTGCTTGAATTTCGTCCAATACTAACAAGGCACCTTGTTCTTCACATTTACTTTTAATTGCTTTTATCCAATCCTCCTTTGGTTTCACAATTCCTGCTTCTGCTTGTACAGTTTCCATTATCACACAGGCGGTATTTGAAGTAATAGCATCAATAGCTTCGTCAGAATTATAATCGCAATGCAAAATATCGGGGAGGAGTGGGCGGAAGGAATTTCTAAAATATTCATCACCAATCATGCTTAAGGCTCCTTGTGTACTACCATGATATGCCTTGTTGAAACAAATAATCTGACTCCTGTTTGTAACTCGTTTCGCTAGTTTCATAGCGCCTTCGGTAGCTTCTGCACCACTATTTGTAAAATATACACAGTTAAGAGACGAGGGCAAATTTTGCGTTAATAATGTAGCATATGCAACTTGAGGCTGTTGTATATATTCGCCATACACTATAAGATGCATATATTTTTCGGATTGTTCTCGAACGGCATTAATTACTTTCGGGTGGCTGTGTCCAATATTAGCCACACTAAATCCGCTAATCATATCAAGATAGGCTTTTCCGTCTTTATCGTAAATATAGATGCCGGAAGCACTTTCCATCTCAAGACCAATCGGTGCAGGTGAGGTTTGTGCTACATGTTGCAAAAACTGATTGCGAAGACTCATATATAATGTATTTGATTACTAATAATTAATATGCAAAGCAAAGGTTTCTTTCGTGATTCAACGGATAAAAATTGCTATTTAAAATGGAGTTGCTAGTAAACCCAGATTACTCAATAGACACGTTATAAAATTCAGAAATACCAAAAAGACAAGTTTTTATACAGTTTTTTTGACTGAAGACATGATAAATTACTTTGAAGTCAAACAAATCAAGTAAAAGCCGTGTTTAACCCAGATTACGCAATAGACTCGTTATGAAATTCACAAATACAAAAAAGACAAGTTTTTATACAGATTTTTTGACTGAAGACATAATAAATTACGTTGAAGTCAAACAAATCAAGTAAAAGCTTGTGTTTGAAGTGGTTGTGAATTGTAATAGAGTCCTATTGAGTAATCTGGGTTTAAAGTAGTTGTAAATTGTAAAAGTGTCCTTTTGCCTAATCTAGGTAAATAGATGGATTGGTAATGAAAATGGGTTCAATACTGTCTTGATGATGTTTGGTTTTCTAATTAGGGAAATGTTTAGCTACGAAATGCTGCTTTTTAAACAAATTAGTCTGTTTTTTAGTTTACAGTGTAAATAGTTTGTATTCACTCCCCTCTTAATACTAGTCTAGAAGGGTATTTATACAAACCTTTTAAAAAAATAAACTTTTAGGTCAAAATTTATTGCTAATCTTGCTCTTTAAATTAATTGGGCACTTGGTAAACACACTTTTTACACAGTGCCACACTATTAGCAATTTAATTTAATTGTTTGATTCTTTAGCTTTTATTAAAAAGTCAGGTGTAGTAAATGCAGGTAAAGGATGATTGATGTTTATCCATGTTTGTATAGGATATGAATCAAAAAAAGTTTAGTAATTTAAGTGGAAATGCGATGAAAAAACTAGAATCGTATAACTTAATACTCAATTTTTCCTGTTGCTACTACTTTTGTCACAGATATTAACATGAATAAAGTTGCCGTTTACAGAAAGGAACACTTCAATGCAGCCCATCGTCTTCATAATCCATTGCTTAGCGATGAAGAAAATGAGAAGATATTTGGTAAATGCAATAACAAAAACTATCACGGTCATAATTACGACCTGATTGTAAAAGTTGTTGGTGTTCCCAATCCAATGACAGGTTATGTAATGGACATGAAAATATTAAGTGATTTAATAAATAGCGAAGTATTAGACAAATTTGATCACAAAAATCTGAATTTAGACACAAAAGAATTTGCAATACTAAATCCCACCGCAGAAAATATAGTAATTGTAATTTACAATCTGTTAAGGGATAAAATTGATAATAAGCTAGACTTAAAAATAAGACTTTATGAAACTGAACGAAACTTTGTCGAATATCCGTGTTAACGGCGACAATAAATTGGTACTAACAGATATGATTGACGAAATAGGAGATAATCACGTGTTGACTTCTGTTGAGACCCCTATGCGTAAGGGCGCTTTCGACTTGAGTGATGATGAAAAAGTAGCAGAAATTGCCGAACATTTTAGGTCGATAATGGATATTTTAGGTCTCGACCTAACTGACGACAGTCTAAAAGGTACTCCTCAACGAGTAGCAAAGATGTATGTGAAGGAAATATTCCAAGGTCTCAATCCTGAGAATATGCCACAGATTGCCTTGTTTGAAAACAAGTATAAATACAATCAGATGTTAGTAGAAAAAAACATCTCTTTCTACAGTAATTGTGAGCATCACTTTGTGCCAATTATGGGAAAGGCGCATATTGCTTACATCAGTAATGGAAATGTTATTGGCTTGAGTAAATTGAATCGCATTGTTGAACATTTTGCAAAACGACCTCAGGTTCAAGAAAGACTGACGATGCAAGTAGGCAAGAAGCTGCAAGAAATTTTAGGTACTAATGATGTTGCTGTTGTAATTGATGCTAAACATTTATGTGTATCAAGTAGGGGTGTTAAGGACGATACTAGTAGTACGGTAACTGCATTTTATGATGGTGCATTTAATGATGAGAAAACAAAAAATGAATTTTTAAAATATCTTGAATTGAATACAAGTTTTTAATAAAAGGTACGATATCAAGATCACTTTTACTAAAAACTTAAAGTAGTCAATTAAAATCAGCCTAATAAGTGTTGAATATTGTGTAATATTTTTACTAGGATAAGCTTTTTGTCCTAATATTGTAAAAGCATCTAAACTGCTGAATAATAAGTTTGGATTTGCTAAATAACAATAAAAAATAATTCACATGGAACAAAGCAGAATCGACATGTTTATCGCTTCAATGGGTGAAAAATTTCCTGGCGAAAAACTATTACTTATGAGCGATCAACTATCCAAATTGGAAGATAACAAACTCATTGTAATTCAGTCAATTGATTACAAAGATCCAACAACTTTATTGATCATTTCTATTTTCGTAGGTCATTTAGGAATTGATCGTTTTATGTTGGGGCAGACGGGATTAGGAATTGCTAAATTGTTGACTTGTGGTGGTTTTGGAATATGGACTATAATCGATTGGTTTACAATCAAAACAGCAACGAAAGATTATAATTATCAAAAATTCCTACAAGTTGCTTATTAGGTTTCAAAATAATTATTACGCTAAATATTCAGCAATTGTTTTATCGATAGTTGGTGGGTATTTAGCTTTGTTTTTTTCTGATGCATTCAGCATTCATCCACACATAAAGTTGTGTTTATTCAAATTGATTACTACGATTCCTTGCCCTGGTTGTGGAATGGCAAGGGCAACTGTCGCACTTTTTCACTTTCAATTCGCTAAATCCTTTTCTTACAATATTCTTTGTATTCCTTTTACCCTATCAGTACTCATCTCATTATTGTGGTTAGTCTACGACCTACTTCGCCACAAAGAGTCCTTTTATTTTTTTGTAAGACGAGATTTAGGCAATAAAACAAAATACTTTTTGTTTTCAGCCATCTTAATTGATTGGATAGTGAATATTATTCGGTTAAAAAACTAGTGATACTATAAAATTAATGGGTTATATGAGCACAAAAACACTTCAATATTTTAAAGACAATCATTCTGATCCAATAGTTGTACGCCTCGAATTGCAAGATTCGGAACTCATTATGATAGAACTTGAATCTAATCGGATTAAACGAGTGGAATTCTCAAAGTGTAGGTATTCGATGCATGATGGCGATGCAATATTTTTTTGGAACAAGCAAGGAGAATATTTAGTTGTACCCACAGCTAGTGTATATTACTTTCCGCTTGTCTCGAAGATAAATACAAGAAACAAGTTTAACACATTTGCTCAGCCTAAACTTATGCTGATTTTATCAATTGTGTTTATTATTCTCTTCTTTTCCTATCTGTTTTTCGCCAAAGTTGTTCCTTACATGGCCGTGAAATTTGTAACAGTCAAGCAAGAAACAAAATTAGGAAATCAATATTATTCCTCTTTTGTTCGAAATGTTGATATAGATTCTTCTCGAACTGCAAAATTGCAAGAGTTTGCTGATAACCTTCGTCTTAGTAGTAAATACCGTATACGAGTAACAGTTGTAAATGATACCATTGTAAATGCATTTGCTTTTCCGGGAGGGCATATTGTAATATATTCTGGGATAATAAAAAAATTGAACAGACCTGAGGAGCTTGTTGCATTACTTTCTCATGAAGCAACTCACGTAGTTAAGCGGCACAGCCTGAAGTCGATTTCTTCACAATTAGGTGTTAGCGTTCTTCTTTCCATTATCACAACAAATACAGGTGGACTATCAAAAACTGTTTTAAATAATGTAGACATGTTGAGAGTTTTGAGCTATTCGAGAGAATTAGAAACAGAAGCAGATGAAGAGGGGATGAAATTGATGGTTAAAAATGATATCAATCCTAATGGAATGAGGTGGTTAATGGAAGATCTTAAGAAAGCAAGTACTGATATTCCTTTTGGCATTTCTTTTTTAAGCACTCATCCAATGAATGAACAGAGAATTAATAAGGCAATTGAGTTTTGTAAAAAGTACAAACAATACAATCGGCCAATAAATGAAAATGAGCTTGTTTTATGGAATTTAATTAAGAAAGAATCTACTATAGAAAAGGAAGAGGATTAATAAAGCGTTGTAATTTAAATGGTCAATTAATTGTTTACTACTTGCAATTATGACATGAAATAAAAATAGCAGCGCTTAAAGTGCTGCTATTTTGTCAATTTAAAAAATTATCAGATAAAGAAGTCTCTCGAAACTAGAAACCTCCGACTCGACTAACTTACGCTTTCATTTCAATATAAAAAGTAGTACCTTGTCCTTTGTTGCTCTTAATACTAATTGTGCCGCCCAATAAATCGATATAATCTTTTGTAAAAAGAAGGCCTAGACCACTTCCTTTTTCTTTATGAGTACCAAGTGTTGTGTGTTTTCCTTTCCCGTCAAATAAGCTATCTTTTACATCATTATCCATTCCAACACCAGTATCGCTAACAGATATTAATACTTTATCCTTTTCTCTTTGTGCATAAACAGTAATTATTCCATTTTCAGTGAACTTATTTGCATTACTCAATAAATTTCTAATAATAAAACACACTGCATTTGGATCGCTGTTTACTATTAATTCCTTATCAACCAAGTTTACTAATTTGTTGTTCTTAATCGAGGCATTACCATAAGCTTTACTCAATTTATCTTCGACCATTTTATACAAATCAATTGGCTTGTTTTCCAATTTATTAGAGGCTATTTGCATCTTTCCCCAATTCAATAGGTCAGAGAGTAAATCGAGTGTGCCATCAAGATGTACTTCTGCCATATCCATCAATTCTTTCGCTTCAGCATCTGTCAAATCATTATTCCTATTAAAATCAACAATTTGCTTTAATGAGGCAATTGGATTCCGAACATCATGAGCAATAATTGAAATGATACGGTTTTGCATCTCAGCTTGTTGTTTCAATCTTGCTTTTTGTGCCATCAATTCTTTATTGCTTAGTCTTAAATCTAATAATTTAATGACTTGTTTTGCCAAAACCTTTAAAGCAAATGATTGTTCATCAGTCAAATGTTGAGGAACAGAGTTGATAACACAAAGGGTACCTAGTTTTAACCCATTTTTGCTTACTAATGGAACGCCTGCATAAAATCGAATATTTGGAGCATTAGTTACAAGTGGATTGTTGAAAAATCTAATATCCTTGCTAGCATCATCCACTTGGAAAAAGTCTTGTTCCTGTTCAAGTGCATAATCAAAAAAGGAAGTCTCTCTTGTTGAATTGTCATCATCGTTAATGCCAATCTTAGCCTTTAGCCATTGTCTGCCTGTTTCAACTAAGGAGATAAGTGAGATGGGAACATTGCAAATTTGAGTAGCAAGTTTTACAATGTCGTCGAAATCTTCGTCGTGGGCTGTTTCCATAATTTCATTATTATATAAATCCCACAAACGTTGTTCTTCTGAAGTAAGCATTGTTAAGTTTTGCATGATTCATTTTTTAAGTGTTACAAATTCATTTTCTGACCTAAAAGTAGGCACACAAATTGGATTTATTACTTAAAAAAGCAGGTATTTTGGCTTGAATTGGTCTATTTTAAGCATTTACTCATACTACTATCAACCTCTTATAAAGTGTACTACTAATTATATCATCAATACTACTACAAAACTGACTTTGCCCCCTAAATTAAGTTGTATGCTTATAATTTAAACGTTGTTTTTTATATAAAAGTAAGGGTGGTGTTTTATGTTTTATTGTGGGGGATAATAAAGTTGTCAGCGTTACTACTTAGGAGGTTTGCAACAATGTAAACAAGGAGATTACAAGAATTACAAGGAATTGTATTAAAACAGATGAATCTGAGCGGTTATAAATTATAAGTCCAGTGGTTCTATATTAAAAACTTTTTGTTACATGTTCTGAAAACCTCCTGAGGAGTAACAAAAAAAGCCCTGAAAGTAGATTAACTATTTCAGGGCTTTTTAAATGTTATCAAAAATAAAATGAACAGATTGCGTGTTAATTCAAACATTTCTATACTAAAGTTGTACAACTTTTGCCGTACAAATCAATTAACTATTACGCTTCATTCCAAGCTGCAAGAATTTCCTCAGTATGATTCTTTGTATCAGGTTTAGCAATTATTTTCTTAATCTTTCCGGTTTCATCAATTAAAAAAGTAGTTCTAGTTGTTCCCATATATGTTTTTCCCATAAACTTCTTTTCTCCCCAAAGATTATACATATCCACTATTTTCTTTTCCTCATCTGAAATCAATGGAAAAGGTAATTCAAACTTGTCATGAAACTTTTTGTGGCTTTTTACCCCATCAACACTAACGCCTAATACTTGAAATCCTTGTGCAATCAAATCTGTATAGTTGTCCTTCAAATTGCATGCTTGTGCTGTACATCCAGGTGTGTCATCTTTTGGATAAAAGTAAAGTATTACTTTTTGTCCTAAATAATCCTTCAATGCTATAGATTTTCCATTCTGATCTAATGCCTTAAACGCCGGAGCCTTAATCCCTTCCTTTAAAATTGCCATTGTAGCTATTTAATTGTGTTCTGTTAAAAAAATAAAGATGTAAAAGGGCGAAATGTAGTGTTTAACTTTCACCAAATTGCATTTATAACACAAAGAGCACTTTAATTGTTGCTTATTGTGCAATATTTAACAGAATTGAAAATTTCTGCCTGATAATTCATTATTTATAGTGACATTTGTAAACTTTTTTTTAATGAGGTAGTAATAGACCTATCAATGAAAGTGAAAATTGTTTAAAATACTACAATCTTAATATTGCATAAATGAAATTGAGGGATATTAAGCATTGATTTAAGTGAAGAACATGAAATTTAAAGTACACTTGATACTTTGTAAGCTTTATATTTGAAAAAATAATGAATTGATTTTGTTATTTACTAAGCATTAAAGAAGGGAATTGTAATCTGTTTGTAATAAAATAAAATATAAAATGGTAGTTAATCTAAGTGAATCGCATAGTCTTTTAAGTAATTGGATGTCTGAATTACGTAGCAGTTCAGTTCAACAAGATAGGGCTAGATTTCGTAGAAACCTTGAGCGATTGGGTGAAGTTGCAGCGTATGAAATTAGTAAGTTGTTACCTTCTAAAGTGGTTGAAATTGAAACACCACTAGGCACACATAATAGCAAAATTTTGGTTGAACAACCTGTTTTAGCTACCATCTTACGAGCAGGTATTCCTATGCACAATGGGATGCTTAATTATTTTGATAATGCCGATAACGCCTTTATTGCTGCCTACAGAAAGCATAAAAAGGATGGAAGTTTTGAAATATGTCTGGAGTATTTAAGTTGTCCAACTTTAAATGATAGAATACTTATAGTAAGTGATCCTATGTTAGCTACTGGAGCTTCATTGGCAAAAACTGTTCAATATCTAAATAATGTAGGTATGCCAAAAGAAATTTATATTGTATGTGCAATTGCTAGTACAGTGGGCATCGATTATGTAGAAAGAGAGTGCGGAAGTAAAGTAAATATTTTTTGTGGGGATATTGATGACGAAATTACTGCTAAGGGATATATCGTTCCGGGACTAGGTGATGCAGGAGATTTGGCATATGGTAAGAAAGTACAGTTTTAGATATCGTTTTCGTCAATTAAAATATTGTTAATGAATGATTTTAATGAAAAGTAATCGAATTTTCAGCTAAAAACAATTACTTTTATCCCCGTTTAGATAGGTTGTTGAATTTCAAATTTCAAAAGTCAATTAGCACAAATGAAAAAAGTTACATTATTATTATCGTTTTTAATCTTGGGTGCAGGCGCATTCGCCCAAGATGCTCACTTTTCTCAATTCTTTGCATCACCTCTTACTTTAAACCCTGCTTTTACAGGTAAGTTTGATGGAGCAGTAAGACTTTCAGGAAATTACAGAAATCAGTGGCCTTCAATTAACAACGCATTTATAACTACTACAGGTTCGGTAGATTTTCATGTAGGACAGAATTTAATACCACACAACGATAATTGGGGCGTAGGAGTTGTTGTATTGAATGATAATAGTGCTGCAGGTGCCGTAAACTATACTTATTATAGTTTATCTACTGCATACCACAAGGGATTAGACGAAGATGGATTTCATCAATTAAGTGGTGGACTTCAAGTAACTTATGCCAATACATATATTAATACCTCAAGTCTAAAATTTGAAGACCAATTAACGCCTTATGGTTTTACAGGTACTACCTCTTCAGATCCTCTCGTATCAGGTTTAGGTTCTTTATCTTCTAACTATGTTGACATGAATGCAGGTCTTTTGTATAGTGGAAGTTCGTCTGATAGAAACAATTATTATTGTGGTGTAAGTCTTTATCATATTAACAAGCCCACTCAGAAATTGACAAATGCAAGTAGTTATGCAATTAACCCACGGACTACTGTTCATGCAGGAACTTATTTTGGAACTTCTGATAATGTAACCTTACACCTTAGTGGAATTCATACTTTTCAAGGTGGAGCTACTGAAACTGTGTTAGGTGGTGCTATTCAATTAATTGCAAATCCTGAGGAACAAACTCAACAAGCAAGTTTGTATGTGGGTAGTTGGCTTCGTTTAAACGATGCCTTCATCCCTTATTTAGGGCTTGAATTTAATGATGTACGTTTAGGAGTAAGTTATGATTATAATACTTCAGCTTTAAAAACGGCTAGCCAAAGTCAAGGTGGTCTTGAATTATCTTTAATGTATATATATAGACCAAATACTGATAAGCCAATTAACTGTCCTAAATTCTAAATTGGGATATATTTTTCTTTAATTCAATTTGATTATCATAGAGTGCGTACTTGGAAAGATAAATAACGGTCATTTTGTCGCAATAAATAATTTGCATACAATTTGAAAGAAGCAAATCTACAAGGTTAGATTTTAAATTAATAAGGCAAAATACAAGTAAATGAATTTCGGAAAAGAGTTTGAAAAATATGCAGTAAAGCATAAAAATATAAGTAGTGCAACTTTGCATAACTATCAATCCCATTTTAATCCTACAAATCTCACCCCGTACATTATTGAAGAACGTCCGATGAATATTGCTCAGATGGATGTATTTAGTCGTTTGATGATGGATCGTATCATTTTTTTGGGTGAAGGTATCAATGACTATGTTGCCAATATCATTACCGCTCAACTTTTATTTATGGAGAGTGTTGATAGGACAAGAGATATTCAAATGTATATCAATAGTCCCGGGGGTAGTGTATATGCAGGTTTAGGTGTTTATGATACAATGCAGTTTATAAGTCCTGATGTAAGTACAATTTGTACAGGTATTGCAGCAAGTATGGGTGCTGTTTTGTTGTGTGCAGGTGTCAAGGGAAAACGTACTGCGTTGAAGCATAGTCGGATTATGTTGCACCAGCCTAGTGGAGGAATTGGTGGTCAAGCAACAGATATCGAAATTACTGCAAGAGAAATCAAAAAGCTCAAGATTGAATTGTATGAAGTAATTGCAACGCATAGTGGTAAGAGTATTGAAACTGTTGCTGCTGACTGTGATAGAGATTTTTGGATGAAAGCAGAAGAAGCTAAGGAATATGGTATTGTGGATGAAGTTTTATTTATGAACCCTAAAAAAGCAGCAGCTTTAAAATAGTTCTAATAGATCGGCATTCACTAAGTTTCTTAAATTTTAATAAGTAAAATAATGATACAATCAAAATATACAACCAATCCATTTTTAATGGAAGACGACGAAGAGGAAGAAAAGCCAAAGGATGATAAGCAAGAACAAATTGGTTCTGCTACCATGAAAAAAATGGAGAAATTATTCTTCGAAAAGAGATCTATTTATTTGTGGGGTGGTGTAGATGACAAAAGTGCAAAAGATATTGTTACCAAGCTCTTATTGCTTGATGCCGATAAGCCAGGTGAAGAAATTAAATTGTATATCAACAGTCCGGGTGGTGTTGTAACTAGTGGAATGGTTATTTACGATACTATTAAATTAATTTCTAGTCCTGTAAGTACTATTTGTATGGGACTTGCTGCTAGTATGGGTTCTATCCTGTTAAGTGTTGGCACAAAAGGTAAACGATATATTTATCCTCATGGCGAAGTGATGATTCATCAACCAAGTATCGGAGGTTATTTTCAGGCTACTAGTGCTGACATAGAAATACATGCAGAGCAAATAAGAAAGACAAAGGAATTAGGAGCTAAAATACTTGCCGAAAATTGTGGCAAAACTGTGGAACAGGTTCTGAAAGATTTTGATAGAGATTATTGGATGGATGCTAACGAGGCTGTCGCTTATGGAATAGTTGATGCTGTATTGCAAAAGTTATAATATTATAAATAGAAGTGGTCTTACTTCAGCTGTTTTCAAAAATACACGCTATAATATATAAATAGCGTGTATTTTTGTCTTTATGCTGATATCTTTACAATCATTTTTATAAATTACAATCAATTAATTTTTAATAAAATGGCTAAACAAACTAGTTTACATTGTTCATTTTGCGGTCGAGGTCGCGATGAAGTCAAAATACTGATTGCTGGTCAGGAAGGTCATATTTGTGAGAATTGTGTTGAACATGCTCAAGATATCATTACGCAGGAATTAGGCTTAAAAGAACTAGCTTCAGGAAATGGAGAATCTACAAAGGGTGGTTCTTCCCCAAATTTTAAACTGAATATTAGAAAGCCTGCCGAAATAAAGAAGTTCTTAGACGAATATATCATCGGACAGGATGACGCAAAAAAAGTTATTACGGTAGCAGTTTACAACCACTTCAAGCGGATAAATCAAAAGCAATCAAATGATGATGTTGAAATTGAAAAAAGCAACATTGTTATGGTGGGTGAAACAGGTACAGGTAAAACCTTATTGGCAAAAACTATTGCTAGATTGTTAAATGTTCCTTTTGCAATTGTTGATGCAACTGTTTTTACCGAAGCCGGTTATGTGGGTGAAGATGTAGAAAGTATGCTTACACGTCTACTTCAAAACTGCAATTACGATGTCAAAGCAGCAGAGCGAGGTATTGTTTATGTAGATGAAATTGATAAAATTGCTCGTAAAGGCGATAACCCATCAATTACACGTGATGTTAGTGGCGAAGGCGTTCAACAAGGATTATTAAAAATGCTTGAAGGAACCGAAGTGTTAGTGCCACCTCAAGGTGGAAGAAAACACCCTGAACAAAAAATGATTAAAGTAGATACTAAAAATATCTTATTTATTTGTGGAGGTGCTTTTGATGGTATTGATAAGGTAATAGCAAGAAGAGTAAATACAAATGCAATTGGATTTAACGTTAATAAGGAAAGCCAAGAGTATCAAAGAAATAATTTATTGCAATTTATTAATGCGCAAGATTTAAAAAGTTTTGGATTGATTCCTGAGTTATTAGGACGCCTTCCTATTGTTACATATTTAAACCCGTTAGATGCAGAAACTTTACGTAGTATTTTAACTGTTCCTAAGAATTCTTTAATTAAGCAATACAATCGTTTGTTTGAATTTGAAGGAATAGAGTTAACTTTTGATGAAGAAGTATATAATTTCATGGTTGATAAGGCTATGGAATATAAACTTGGAGCTAGAGGATTAAGAAGTATTTGTGAAAGTATTCTCACCGATGCGATGTTTGAGTTACCTGGTTCGGGAGAGAAAAAATTGCATATCACTCTCGATTATGCTGAAAGTAAGTTTAGTAAGAGCAAAATGAGCCTCTTAAAGGTTGCTTAGAGTATTAAGTTGTATGTGATAGGTTATAAGTTTTACGTTGTGAGTTATGTTGTACTTATGTAAATATCTGAAAATAAGTTAACTGTTTTAAAAAAGAAATCGCCTAAGGTTCATAAAAACCTTAGGCGATTTCTTTTACTATATTGATAGTATGATTTTATTTACATATCACTGAAAACTCAGAACATAAAACGTACAACTAATAACGTATAACCTATCACTTACAACTTATTACTTGAAACTTACAACTTACCTCATTCAACTACTTACTGTCTTTTACCAATTTTCTTAAAATCGCCCATTGTTTCAAAGCGTCTCTTGAATCTACTGCAGGATAACCTAATACCTTTTTCCCCGCTTCAACATTGCTCATCACGCCTGATTGTCCACCTACTAATACTCCATTGCCCAATGTTACATGATCTCCAATACATGCACCTCCACCAATTATTACACCATCTCCTAGGGTAACTGTTCCTGCTAATCCGCTGCTTCCTGCCATTATGCAACATCTACCCATCTTACTATTATGTCCAATCTGTACAAGATTGTCAATTTTACATCCGTCTCCAATTGTAGTTGAACTAAATTTACCTCTGTCTACACATGTATTTGCCCCGATTTCTACTAAATTACCAATGACAACATTTCCAATATGCGGGATCTTAATTAAGCCTCTTCCATCAGGGCTCGGGCGGAATCCAAAACCATCGGCACCAATACTAACATTTGAATGTATAATGCAATAACTACCCACTTCACATCTTTCTCTGATCACTGTTCCCGACCAAATTGTTGTAGCATTTCCAATTTTGGTAAAATCAAAAATTGTAACGTTTGGATATAAAATTGAACCATCACCAATTATAACATTTTTGCCAATATAGCAGCCAGCCCCAATTTTGCATCCTCTTCCAATCTTTGCAGTAGGATGAATTACGGCAGTTTGATGTATCTCTTCCTCAAATACGGGACTTTCATCTACAAATATTTCCAATAACTCAGCCATTGCAAGGTCTGCATTTTTAACCTTTATCAATGCACGATTTTTTCCAGGTTCAATATCAAAATCTTCATTTACAATTGCGGCACTTGCTTTCGATGTCTCCCATTGTTTGATGTATTTTTTGCTGCCGATGAATGTTATCTGATTCTCATTAGCTAAATCTAATTGTTCAGGACTCGTAATAGCAAATGTAGTACTACCAACAATCACGCCTTTTAAGGTTGCATTAATTTCTTCTATTGAAAATGCCTTCATTTTTCTGTTTAAATTTATTTAGAAATGTATAGATAAGGAAAAACTGTCACATAACATTATTTTATAGAAATTATTTTTTATTGGGCTAAAAAATAAAACAATAATAAAGGAATTGTTTTGTTATAAATCACCATGATTTATAACAAAACATCGGTCTATAAATGCTTAAATCTCTGAGTGAATGTAAGATGTTTATTTTTGAATTTCGCTTAGTTGAATTCGACTTTAGATTGAGTAAAACCGACCTTAATGTTCAGTGTTTCTCATTAAGTTTACATTTAGTTGAATCTAAAAAAGAAAACCTTTAGGCTCTATTACGCTGTGAAATTTGAGAGGTGTCAAAAAGCTTTAGAGTGATTGAAATTGTGACATTTGATCTTAAAATGACAAAAAAGGTGCTTATTTTATCCAAATTATTGTTCTAATATTTAAATTGAGTGATTAAACCAAATGTTTGCATCATTCAACCAAACATCTTTTCTTAATAATTGCGTCCTTTATTTTTTATTTTTGAAACGTCTAACGATTTACGATGAGGCATGCAAAACTTATAATGATGGTAACTTTAAAAAACTGTTTTCTTTATCCTTTTAGAGGAATGTATTCTAGGTGCTTTTCAATTTTTCTTTTATCATTTATAATAACAAATGTTATAGCACAAAAAAATGTTGTTGCCATCGAATCGCCACTCGAGGTATTAAAACTTGTCGGAAATAAGTTGGTAAAGGAAACACCATTCAAGTATCAATTGTCAGTAAGTACACCTAATAAAACTTTTAATGGGATACAGTCAATTGATTTTGGAAGAACATTTGGATTAGGAAAAACTGCTGTAGCTTATGCCACTACTTTACTAACTGCTTCTGAAAAGATGGATTTTGATATTGATATTGAGCATAATGATGGATGCAAAATTTGGCTAAATAGTAAGTTAGTATATGATAAGCAGGGTGATAGGAATATCAATCTTCAGTTAGAAGAGAGAAGTGTAAAAATGAATAATCATTGCAAACTGTATTTACAAAAAGGTCAGAATTCATTACTTATAAAGTCTGAAACTTCAGGAAAAGAATGGAAAGTATTTATTCAGCCTCCTTCTACTAATGGAGCAATTTTATCGAAGGCAATTAACTATCCTGTAATAGGACTCGCCAATATGAAATATATTGACAAATCTGTTGCAAATATTTCTAATTGGTTGGTAGTAGGACCTTTCGACAATATTGACAGGAAGGGAATTAATACAATTTATGAACCCGAAAATAATATCAACTTTGGTTATATGTATCAAGGTGCAGATGAATTGATTACTTGGACAATACCAAAAGTTGAAATATTGGGCGGAATGATTAATCCGAAAAAGTGGGGAACAAGTTACAATTGGAATTACCATAATGGAGGCACTGCATGGGCAATGGAAAAGCTTGCTCAATTAACCGGAGATGCCAGGTATAGTAACTATGCATTTAACTATTGTAATTTTCATTTAGATGGAATACCGTTTGTAAATTATCAGGTAAAAAAATTGAATGCTGATAGTTCGGCTAATAAAGAGATATTGGGAGTTCCTTTGCTCGATTTTACGCTTGCCCCTAGCTTGCCTTTAGTATATCGGTTAGAGAGTAACGATAAATTTGAAAAGCGTGATGCGTATAAGAAATTTGTCGATAAGATGATTCAATATGCTGAGGAGGGACAATTGCGTATGCCCGGAACCAATATTTTTACCCGACTATCTCCTGAAAAATATACTACTTGGGTAGATGATATGTTTATGGGGATTCCTTTCTTGGTACAAGCTTCTTTATATACCGATGATGCAGTACTAAAAAAGAAACTTCAGGATGATGCTGCCAACCAAGTTTTAAACTTTAATAAGGAAGTTTGGGATAGTGTAGCGCATTTATATTGTCATGCAAAGTTTTCGAATAAAGCTATAAAACTACCGCATTGGTCTAGGGCAAATGGATGGGGTATTTGGGCTACTTCCGAGGTCTTGTTGCATCTTCCAAAGAGTCATCCTAAATATAAGGCGATATTGCAACATTATAGGGAACATGTTGAGGCAATTGCAAAGTATCAGAATGAGAATGGCTTTTGGTATAATGTAATCGATCGGAAAGATTCGAAAGAAGAGGTTTCAGGTACAGCTATTTTCACAATGGCAATTGCTCGTGGAGTAAGTAATGGATGGCTTGATGCGAATGTTTATCGACCAAAAGTAATCAAGGCATGGGATGCCATAAAGTCTCGTATTGATATGGACGGTACTGTGCATGATATCTGCATGGGAACTATGTGTAGTGAAGATGTAAATTATTATATCAATCGCCCTTATTTTGATAATGATACACATGGTTTATTTGCAGTACTTTTTGCCGGAATGGAAGTAAGTAACCTAGTAACTAAAAAAGAAGACCTGAAGGCGATGTCTAAATAAGTATTTCTTATTTTAGCAAAAGCACTTTTAGTTTAAGATGATGATATGACACAAGTAAATCACTTGCGGCAGAGAAAAGATTATTAGAAAAACATTAGCAGGAGGTGTCTATTTTTTTTAGCCGATTTAGTAATAATATGTACTAGTTGTTAAAAGGGTTCCGTTAGCATCTTTAATTATATCTTGCTTTAATTAAAATTATTTAACCCATTTGAAATAATTTTTACGGAGTAAGAATAAGTTAATTCATTAGTTGAGTTACTGTTACTTTTTGTTCAACTAATTACCATTGCCATCAGCATCAACACAATTGATAAACTTTTAATCATTTTATTTTTTTACAAATTTATGTAGAATTTAGGTGATTAACTTTTGTTCGTACTCAGGTATCTTTACCACAATTTTCACTAGGTTTTGTACAAAGAAACAAAAGGGTTTAAATACATTTACGATACTTAAATGTTATATATTTTAAAATGAATTCTTGTGAATCTTGTTTTTTCTTAGCTTCCCTTGTGGTAAAACCTACTAAGTAGTAACTCACTTTAACTTTTAATATTTATATTTAATGACTCACCTTACGCAATAATTAATAAAGGGTATTAAGTCTAATTTATATTCTTCAACACAAAGACACAAATACTCAAAGTAGCACAAAGAAAAAATGAAGTATTGATACTAATGAAGTGATTTTAAAGTACTTAGAGCCTTTGCGACTTAGTTTCTTTGTGGCAATAGAAATAAAAAAAGACAAAAAGCATTTGATTCAATCTATTGCGTAGGTGAGTTATTAATTTTTGTTCGTACATATCGTTCTTTTTTGTTCAGAATAAATCTGAAATATTAATTTATTTGTTTTAAAATGATTAAATGTCATCTCCTGAAATAGCTTGTCAGTAAAATGGGCAAAAAAGGAGAAAATGGGAACAGAAAAAGTTGCAAACGTTTACACCGTTAAGGTGTCGAAAAGTTTTGAATCTGATGGAAAATTAGGTGTTTATGAACCGAGTTTCCGCA
>CANCPA010000085.1 GCA_947379895.1 Chitinophagaceae bacterium
ATTTGATACTAGTACACTATATTTGTCCTCAACCTTAGTAGTATTTGCCATTAGAAACCGATGTGGTAGTTTGTTCCTAATCTATAATGCTATTAAGGTCTTTTTATTGTGTAAACCTCCATATTTATTTTTTGTCATGTACTAAGATAGTACTTACAAATTGATTGCAATCCACAACCTTCACATTTTGGATTTCTAGCAGTGCAAGAATATCTGCCAAATAATATTAACCAATGATGCGCTTTATGCACCAAATTAGTTGGAATATTTTTTATCAATTGCTTTTCAGCCGCTAAAGGAGTGGTTGCTTTGTTGGTTAGGCCAAGTCTAGCACTTACCCTAAACACATGCGTATCGACAGCCATATTTGGTTGTGCATCAATGACACTAGTAATAACGTTAGCTGTTTTGCGCCCAACTCCAGGTAATAAAATTAGTTCATCAACAGTCATTGGTACATTGCCATTAAACTTTTCAATCAGTAACTTGGCCATTCCAATTAGATGTTTTGTTTTATTGTTAGGATAGGAAATACTTTTAATTAATGGAAATAATTCTTCGAAAGTAGCAGCGGCCATTTCATAAGGAGTGGGGTAATGACTGAAAATAAGTGGCGTTGTTAGATTTACGCGTATATCTGTGCACTGCGCAGATAATATTACTGCCACTAATAATTGAAATGGATTGTCATATACCAATTCGGTTTCAGCATTTGGTATTGCTTCTTCAAAATAAGCAAGTGCAACCTGATAGCGTTCTTTAATTGTCATAAAATGTTGTCTTAATTAAATTTTGACGTTAGTAGCGAAGAGCTATTCCTTTGGATATATTTATTTATAGTTTATCTGCTATCAAACACATATCTGCAACAATCTTTTCGCTTTCGCTTTTACCAATGATTCCACATGAATTAGTATAGAATTCTGCTAAACAACTCCTGAGAATAGGAAATAATATAATTCCGTTGTTTGATGGATAAACTTTTGTTGTTCTGCCTACTATTTTTCTAAGTACCAAATTCCTCTCTTCTAACTTTTCAATTAATCTTGTTATTGTACTTGGGCTAAGTTGCAAATGACTAGCTATCCTTCCAGGATGTAGACCGGGTTCTTCTAAGACCATCATTAATAAATAGGCATGGCTTGGAGGAAGGTCAGCAGGTTTCCAACATTCGATGGCTAATTTTTCTATTTTTCTGGCAAGGGTGTTTGCTGCAAAATAAAGGCAGGTGTTATATTTACTTTCTGTTACTTTCATCTGTGTGACAAATATAGGGGGCAGTTTTTTGTATATACAAACGTTAATGGGAAAAATATTTTGAAATATTAAATTGAGATAACTTATTACGGTTTTCATAAATGAATTGATCAAAAATATAAAATTTGAAGTCATTTTTTATGGAATCGTAGCTTATTCGTTGTAATTATAATACACAAACGTTAAATTATGGGGTGAATTATTATTTATTAGGGGTGAATGATGAATTTAAGGAGTCGATTGTTCATTAATGGTATCTTAACTGCCAATTATGGTAAGTTAACTGCCATTAATGGTATGTTGACTGCCATTTATGGTAAGTGAATGATTGTAATAAGGAGATTAATGATTGTAAATAGGAGTTGAATGTATATAACAGGTAGATGAATGTATATAATAGGTAGATGAATGTATATAACAAGGAGATGAAGTATTAGAAATGGTTGTTGAATGTATATTTTAAGTTAGTTGTTAGTGGTGAGGGGTTATCGGTTAGTTATAATAGATATGGAATAGTGGTGTTGGTGAATTAAATTACGAGAAACGATTGAAATTATATTGGGATTCGTTGTCTTTATTTAGGTTGTTTATCATGAAGCTTTATTTGGTTTGAGGACTTTTTTTGGCTCCTGTTTTTATTAGGAGTTAGTAACGATTAAGTATAAGACAGTAGTCCTGAGGTATTAGGGAAAATAGTTAAAACTGAAATTCTATAGTAAATATTATTTGATTCTTTTGGATTTTAACCTCATTTAAGTCCTGTAAACGAAAATTTAATTACTTCAAATTTGTTGGTACAACATTATTTTTTCAAATAATTTACAAAACATGACAAAAATCAGTATTGTTTTATGTTTTTTTAATTTCTTTTGTTAAATGATTAAAGTTGTTTCTTCCAAAATGTTAATTAATTTTTAATAAATCTGCTTTTCTTTCATCTGCCGTTTTTTTAGGAGATAATAATGCTTTGCAGATTGAGAAATGTATAAAATAAATTGCTATCATGGATAATACATTCCAAGATGATTATTTTCAAACATTGTATCAGTTGCACAAGAATCGCGACATAAAAAGCGATTTTGGAATGGATAGTTGTTCTGAACTTTTTCAGGATGGATTTGGATTATATTCATCTGTTGGCTTGAAAGAACATATTGGTCCTCATCGTGCAAAATTTTATCGTATTAGTTTGGGCTTGAAAGGAAGCATAAATATAGATTTGAGTGTTAAAAATAGAATTTTTCAATGTCCTTTTATTGCATTTACGTTGCCTGGTCAGGTGTTCTCTGTATTTAATAAGAGTGAAGATTTTTTTTCATATTATATACTTTTTTCTGAAAGCTTTATTCAAGATGCAATATCACTTAAGAATATATTGGAAGAATTTCCTTTTTTTTATAATCCAAGTGTACAGACTTTCTCTTTGCTAGAAAAAGATGTTTTAGCCATTAAAATGTTGTTTCTTGAAATAAATGAGGAATTAAAAAATATTAATTCAAATACCCGTAAAGTAATTCATCTATATATTAACCTGATTTTGATTGCTGCAAAACGAAGTTTGGATAAGCATCCTTACAGGCATGTAGATGTTTCAGTGCAGTTTAAATTACTTATCCAATTTAGAAAGCTGATAAACGCTCATTTTCTTGAGCATCAGCCGTTGTTGTTTTATGCTGAAAAATTATGTATTTCAATAAAGCAGTTAAATAGAATAGTAAATGAAACGACCGGAAATACTGCATACGATTTAATTAATGATGCTATACTAGCGGAAGCGAAATTGTTATTGAGGCATTCTGTTAAATCTGTTAATGAAATTGCTTATGAACTAAATTTTAATGATCCATCTTATTTTGTTCGTTTCTTTAAGAAAATGACACAACAAACTCCACTGAATTACAGGGAATTGTCCAAATAGTGCTATATTTTGTCCTTTTTGTACCATTTGAATTAAATAAAGCACGTTTACTTTGTTCTTAAATAAAAGTTAAAATAACGTTTAGCCGTTTAGACAAAAGGAAATATGTATTTATGGCTCTGATTTTTAAAATTAATGTTTTGCCTAATGTAAAAATGATTGGTTAACGTATTTCATACTTCTGAGTTGCTTGTATTTATTTCCTAAATAACATTTTTAAGTGGTATGCATATTTTTTGAGTTTATTAATATACTACTTAAACATGTAGGAAATTATGGATTTATTAAATGGACTTTTGTAGCGTCAATGAATAGAGTGTTATAACATAAAAAATTACTAGCGATTAAATGCTATTTCTATAAATACAATTCAAACAATAGAGTTTATTATTTTACTATTATAAATATTTATTTAACTTAAAAAAACAAACAAATGAACAAGTTGACCACTGCCGCTTTGGCAACAATCGTTTTAGTATTTGCGTTCGCAAAAGTTTCTAATGCCACAATTCGCCGCTGCGGTTATTGGGGTACTCCAACTGCCTTGGATTATAGTTCACTTCAAAACGCTTATAATGCTAGTGTTGCGGGCGATACCTTAATGGTTTATCCCAATAACTCTGGGTGGGGCATTCAAACGGTAACACACAAGGTTGTTATTTTGGGCAATGGTCGTTCATGGGATGCATTCTCTGATTATGGTTCTATCATAGATACTGTAAATAAAAATATGCAAACGCTCTATGGACATTCAAATGTTGCCACCATTTATTTTGGTGCAGGGAGTGATAGTAGTGTAGTATCTGGTTTAGTATTTAATACGGGTGCATGCTATATTGGGGCAATTAACTATTATACCCCTGTTGCAGGTGTAAAAAGTGTAAATGGTATCAAGGTTGAACGTTGTCTATTTTTTAATAATAACGGTATTTATTTAGAGGGAAATAATAATGGTTGCAAGATTATTGGTAATTATTTTGTTTATGGTAGTATTAATTGCAATTATACTGGAAATAATTACGCTACTTCAAACCTGACCGTTAGTAATAATATTTTCAGACCCGCTGGAACTTCTATTATTATTAAACAATATGGTTTAGGCTTAACAGGGGTACTTAAAAATAATATATTTAGAGATCCTCTTTTCCAATCTACCTATGCTGGTGAAATTATTATTCCAACAGGGGCTATGATGATTGAAAACAATATTAGTAATGGCTTAACTACTTTAAATGCACCGAATTGTTTGTTTCATAATAATATAGGTACGGGTACTGAGTGGCCTACAAACGCAAACTATGGTAGTGGAAATTTACAAAATATTCCTTATTCAAGCCTATTCGTTAATTCTTTCAATAATTCTCCAACTCTTTCTCCCGAAGCAAGGTTTGTGTTAAAAGCTGGTAGCCCTGCAATTGGCTATTATTATGGAGGTGCTTCGAGTGGAAGTTCTGATGCAGGAATTTTTGGTGGGCCAACTCCTCATGCCATAAATGGTACACCTGCTGCCCCAATCATTTATAAGGTTTCAGGACCTTCGAATCAACAGTCTAATGGTGGTACACTTCAACTTACTATAAGTGCTAAGACGCTTAATTAACCCATACAGGTTTTAGGTTGGCTCTTTCAACACCAATTATGATAAAGTTTTTTTATAGTACTTACATTCATGTGTTTGCTAGGATGGTTAGTTGTGTATGAAGTTAACCATCTATTTTCTTTCTTTTAAAGTATTGGAATTAAAAAATACTTTTTTTATTAAGATGCGAGGTAGAAATGTTGTAAAGTAGGGATACAAAACAAGAATTAATTTGGTTGGGTTCTACATTTTAAATTTAATAAATAATACGTTATGTGTTATACAAAGCAATTTTTTGCCCCTAAATGGGTCATGATAATACTCGCTTTTTTACTCATTCCCTCTATTTGGAATGTTTTAAAAGCACAGCCAAATATTCGAGCCATAGAATATTATATTGACAATGATCCTGGATATGGTAATGCAACCCAATTGACTGGTTTTGGTGTTGTAAACTCAACAGAAATTGGAGTGAGTATTCCTACAAATAATTTGACCTCTGGCATACATATAGTAGGTATGCGTTGTCAGGATGATTCTGGTGTTTGGAGTTTGGATAATAAATACATTTTCCTGAATCCAGGAATTTCAGATGTCCTAGCGTCAGTTCCGACCTTACAAAACTTAGAATATTATGTGGATAACGATCCTGGATATGGAAATGCTACAGCAATTCCTTTTTCAGTAGGTACTAATGTCAATACTTCTATATCTATTCCTACAAATAATCTTACTTCGGGAATTCATATAGTTGGCGTTCGTGGGCAGGATGCCAATGGCGTTTGGAGTTTGGATAATAAATACATTTTCCTAAATCCGGGTGTATCTGAAGTTTTAGCCTCTATTCCTGCATTACAAAGTTTGGAATACTATATTGACAATGATCCAGGATATGGCAATGCCACAGCTATCCCATTCTCAGCTGGCAATAGTGTCACCACTGCTTTAACTATTCAAACTGATAATCTTACGTCAGGACTTCATATTGTTGGGCTTCGTGGAAAAGATGCTAATGGAGTTTGGAGTTTGGATAATAAATATATTTTCCTAAATCCAGGGGCTTCCGAAGAGTTAGCCTCTATTCCAAATCTTCAATATTTAGAATATTATCTCGATACCGACCCTGGTTATGGAAAAGCCACAAGCATTAGTATTACTCCTGGGACAAGTATTAGTCAGGCTTTGTCTGTACCTGTACTCAATCTAACCAATGGGACTTCTCATAAAATTGGAATCAGGGGGCACGATGCCAATGGTGTATGGAGTTTAGATGCACTATATTCATTTACTAAAACACCTGATACCGCAGCTATTATCAATCCTATCACTTTAGTAGGTTGTAGTGGCAGTGTGGCTTTTAAGGGAAAAACCTATTTTACCTCGACAATTGCCTACGATACAACGAAATTGCAAAGTGGTCAGGATAGTATTACTATTGCTACTATTAAAGTCCAAAATATTGTTCCTGTTACAAAAGATACAGTGCTTTATGGTTGCAATAGCCTGATATATAACAATGCTGTTTACAATTCAACTATTGTTAAGCACGACACACTCAGAACAGTTTTTGGTTGTGATAGTGTATATATCAATGCAACGATTAATGTAAGACAATTGACTCCAACAGTGAATACTGTTACATTGGATGGGTGTATAAGTGTAACTTATCAAGGACGAAACTATTTAACTTCCACGATAAAGCGTGATACAATACGTGGCTATTGGGGTTGTGATAGTGTTTATAATGTTGCCAACATAATAGTTTATGGAATCACGCCTGAAAGGGTGACTATCAACTTGACTGAATGCAAAAGTGTTACCTATAATGGGATTAATTATACGCACTCAACCATTAAATACGATACTTTAAGAAGTATTAGTAGTTGTGACAGTGTATATATTGTTGCTAATATTACAGTAAACAATTGTTCTGATATATTGGTGCAAAATATAGTGTCGTCAACTGATTCTATTTCTTCATTAGGAACGCTTTCACTTTCTTGGCAGGTAAAGAATATTGGTGAAAATAATACAGGAACAGGTTGGAGCGAAAATGTTTATTTAAAGAATAATAATGGCGATTCTGCATTTGTGGGTACTGTATATTACAACCATACTCTCGATACAGGTTCTACTGTTTTAAGGCAGGCTAATCTTGTACTACCGCAAGCATTGGGTATAAATGGTTCGGTGTATGTAGTCGTGAAACTTGTTCCTGGTATAGGTTTGTTTGAGTCTGTGTCTGCTCAAAACAATAATTCTGCGCAATCAGTTTCAACTGTCTTTATTAGAAGTTCGCTTTCTTTAAGACCTGATTTGATAGCATTGTCAGAAGCGGATACTTCGTTGATTTCCTGCTTAATTTCTAGAAATGGAAGTTGGGGTACCAATCAAACGTTTAGAATTGTTAGTGGAGATGCGTCTCGTTTACATGTTCCTGATTCTGTAATAATTCCTGCGGGTAGTTCTGGCGTAATATTTTATATTAAAACCATTGATAATCAGGCTATCAATGCTGACACTTCTGTAGCAATTAGTATTAGTGGAGATGGATATACCACATTGAACTATAATTTTCCGATTGTTGATGATGAAATGGCTTCTCTTACGTTAAGCAGCACTAAAACAACCTTAGTGGAAGGTGATACTGCTACTTTAATTATTGAAAAGCAAAATAGTACTGCATCTCCTTTGAATGTTTCAATCAGATGTAGCCAAAATAACCTCTTTGCATTTAATCAGATAGCAACAATACCTGCTAACCAAACATCTATTTCTGTGAAATTTACTGCAATAGATAATACAGTGCCTGATTTGGCAAAGAACGCCACTTTCACTGCTACGGCTTTTCGATATAATAGTGCGACAAAGGTAGTCACACTAAATGATAATGATATTCCTGATATCACTTTATCAATTCGTCCTGATACTGTCTCTGAATCTGCTGGTTATCAAGCAGCAATTGCGACTATTCGTCGTCAAGGAAGTACAGTTAACCCTGTTACTGTTCAATTGTCTGACAATTCGGATAGGGGCGATTTATATTACTCAGCTTCAACAATTACTTTTAATGCTGGAGAATCTGTAAAGCAAGTTAATGTTGGTATAAACAATAATAATTCTGTGGATGGTAATAGAGAAGCGATTGTAACCGCTGCTGTTTATATTCCTGATTGCAATTGCAATGTAGCTGGAATAAAAGGTACGGCAAATTCGACTGTCACCGTTTTAGACGATGACGTGCCTTCATTGAAAATTACTATTACACAAAATACTTTGCCTGAAGGGGTTGCAAATGCGGCTTTATTGGTTATTGCTCGAAATACACCTATACAGCTTCCACTTACAGTCACTTTAGCTTCTGATAGAGATTCTGAGTTGGTGTTTGTGAAAACTATTGTCATTCCTGCTGGAAGTGCTTCTATAAGTGTACCAATCTCTGCAATTAGTAATTTAAGGTCTGATGGAGATCGTATGGTGACTTTTGCTGCTAATTCTTCTGGGTTCAGTAAGGGTATCTGTTGGGCATTGATTTCAGACAGGACTTTGCCTGATGCAGTGGTGTCGATTACTCCTTATCAAAATGATTCGGCATTAGCAAAAGGTATTAAGCAAACTCAATTAATTGTAAGGAACAACGGAGTTTCCGATTTTCCATCTGGATCTTTGGTAGATTTGTATGTATCAAATCAAGCACAAATAGGTGGCAATAAGACGTATCTTACTACTTTCTCTACTTCTAGATTATTAACATCTAATAGCAGCGATACAGTTCTTTTAAATTTGAATACTCCAAATTTTGTGGGACAATACTATGTTTTTGCAGAGATAAATGCAAAGGGAGTTGTTAGTGAATTGAGTTATGGAAATAACGTTTCTCAAACTGTTCCATTGTATTTAAAGCCTCGTTATAACATAGTCAGCTTACAAACTAACAAACATACATATCAACAAAGTGATACAGTGTTCTTTACTGGATCCGCTGTTGGAAATGATGGAGCGAGTGTAGCAAATGTTCCTGTAGAGATTTATATCATCAATGATGATCATAGAAATGCTCTTTCAGTAATTACTGATGCAGTAGGTAATTTTAAGCTAGGGTATGTGCCATTATTAGGAAGTGTAGGTCATTTTATTGCAGGATGTTCTTATCCTAATATGCTGTTAGCTGACGAACAACTCAGTTTTGATATTTATGGATTAAAGAGAACTTCAAACAGCAATATTGTTTGGAATGTAATAAAGAATGATACCCTAAGTGGTGAAATTGAAATAATCAATCCAGGTATATTGCTTTTGTCAAAACTTCAGGTCCAATTATTAACGGATACAAGTGTAGGCTTTAAGCTTACTTTCGATTCCATTGCAGATATGACAGGGGGGAGTAAAACAAAAATAAAATACACATTGATTGGTACAAAAGTTAGTTCTGAATTAAAATATTTACCTATCAACTTTAAAGTGACTTCAATAGAAGGAGCTTCTCTTAATTTATTGGGTTATTTCTTCTGTAAATCGCCTAAGTCAGATTTGAAATCAAGTATTGCATCCATCCAAACCACCATGACGAAGGGTAGTTCTCGTAATTATCAATTTACAATATCCAATCTTGGTAAAGGTGCAACTGGAAAAGTTACAATATCATTGCCTGCCTTGCCTTGGATGTCTTTGGTTTCTCCTGCAGAAATTCCTTCTTTGGCTTATGGAGAACATACTGATATTGTACTTAGATTTTCTCCGGATAATAACGTTCCTGTAAGTACTGTGTTTAATGGTAATATTGCAATTTCTACTTCTGATAGTTTAGGTATAGCTGTACCGTTTAATATTGAAACTGTTTCAACTGCTACTGGAAAGTTAGTGATTGATGTTAGGGATGAATATACTTACAATACTGAGGCTGCACCGCACTTAGCTGGAGCGACTATCGCTGTATTCAAGCATTTTACAAATGATACAATTGCGAAAGGTGTTACGGATGTCAATGGATTATTTACTGTAGATACGATTGTAGAGGGGTATTATGATGTAAAGGTGACAGCACCTAATCATGACAACTATTTCAATACTATTTTAATCGATCCAGGAAAGACTAAGAATCTAATTGTGAATTTAAGTTTTAATGCGATTACTTATAATTGGAATGTAGTACCAACAATAGTTCAGGATGTTTATACAGTACAAACGACCGTTGTATTTACAACAAATGTACCTGCACCCGTTGTGGAAGTACAATATCCTGATTCATTGCCTTATGCAAATCACATTTTTAAAATTGTTGCCATTAATCATGGTTTGATTGCCGCTAATAATGTAACCGTTCACTTGCCTGTAAAAGAAGGAATGCATTTTGAAATTCTGACAGATTCTATACATTCACTTGGTGCAAAGCAAAGCACTGAAATTTGGGTGAGATTAACTGTTGATAATCCGAATGCTACGCATTACATAAATTCGGGTGTTCAATATGGTTATTCAGGTGCTTATGCAAGTGTAGCAGGAAATGTAGCTTCTCCTGCGAATGTAAATAATGGTGCGCGTGGTTCCAAGAATCTTGATGGGCCAGATGGAGACTGTTTTAGTGTAGTCATTCCAACCTCTTGGGAATGGTTTTGTGGAGATAATAAAGAAGCAGGAACTTGTAAGTTGTTCAATTTTGGAAATTGTGAAAGCGTTCCAAGTTTAAGTACTCCTTCTGACCCTCAGCCAACTAATTCATGGCCTTCAATGGAGGGTGTTCCGGGATTTTTTTCACCAACTGTTAGCAGTTCGAGTAGTGGACAACCAATTGAACAGGTATCTGTTGAATTTTGTGATACTTGTCTTCAAAAGGTATGGGACGCTCTTCATTGCACAGAAAGTACGAATTTTAAATGTATTGGCACTTCAATAGAATATACTAAAAAATTATTTAATGGAGAATTAGACGCTATTGAAATTGTAGATGGTGCAATGTCTGTAGCCTCGTGTGGTGCAGAAGTTTGTGAAGCATTGGCGGAAGCAATCATAGCAACAGGTATTGGTGCTCCTGAAGGCTCAATTGTATTAGGGGCTTGTGAAGCAGTTGGTGTCTTTACCACTTCTTATTATTGTACAAGAAGTGTAGGCGACGCAATAACTGCTTGTTGGCCTAAATTAAGTGGTCAGTTAGGATTATTAAAAAGCAATAACAAATTTCACACTTTCGGTGCAGAGGATGTTGGGAATTCTAATCGTTCAACCCCTGCTTTTATTGCTGAATATTATAACAAGCTGAAGATTGAACTAAAATATGAAACAGCACAAAAAAATATTTTCCATGAAGTATTTGGGACAGATGTATGGTTTGAAAGCAAGACTGCAGATGTATCAAAGTTGATGAATTATATCCGCGGTAATTATTCAAATAATAGGTATGTAGATACTAGTGATGTGAATTTAGCCATGTTAAAACCTTCAAATATTACACATACAGAATTTATCACTTTTATTGAGCGTTACAATAATACAAATAAAGTGATAAATGGAGTCTCTGTAACTGGTGATAATTATATGAGAAGAAGTTATTTGACTCAACAATCAGATTCTGTTTTACAAACTAAGGACGCTGCAAATGCTTTGGGATATGCCTCCATAAAAGAATTGATGGAGGAAGCAAATGCTAATCTTAAAAATAATTTGACAGCTTCTTCGCATTCTGTTTGTGCATCCGTTTCATTGCAATTTAATCAAACCTTTACAATGGCAAGGGAGGCATTTAGAGGCACTTTGAATATTTTCAATGGACATACCACTGATTCAATGAAAAACATTCAATTAAATTTAGTCATCAAGGATGTTAATGGAAATATTGCAGGTGCTGATTTATTTCAAGTATCAACTGAAAGTACTTCTAAGCTGAATGCCGTTGATGGTACAGGAATACTAAAGGCAAAAGACACTGGTAGTGCAACAATTTTGTTTATTCCAACAAAGTATGCAGCGCCTTCTATTCCTACTAAGTATTCATTTGGGGGTACTTTGTCTTATCTTGATCCTTTCTCAGGAACCATTGTGACAAAGAACTTAGCTCCATCCATTATGACAGTTAATCCTTCGCCAGACTTAACATTGACTTATTTTGTTCAAAGGGATGTTTTGGGTGATGATCCTTTAACTGAAGATGTAGTTGAACCTACTGTTCCTGCGGAATTCTCCCTTTTAATTAATAATAAGGGAATAGGAAGTGCAAACAATTTTACGGTTGTTTCAGATTCTCCTCGTATTGTGGACAACAAAAAAGGTTTGCTTATTGATTTTAATTTGGTGGGTTCTAGCTTAAATGGTGCTCCTACTACCAATGAATTTAGAACGTTGAATTTTGCTAGTATTCCTGGAAATAGTACAAAGTTTATTCAATGGTATTTTACAAGTTCATTGTTAGGGCATTTTACTGATTACGATACCAAACTTACACATGTATCCAGTTACAGTAATCCAAACCTCAGTTTGATAAGCGATGTTTCTGTACATGAATTAATTAGGAGTATTTGTGTGCCAAACACTTTGAATTCTTCCCTTGTTGGTTTTATGGCAAATGATGTAGTTGATGCCAATCACTTCCCAGATGCCCTCTATATTTCCGATGGAAGTAAGGTTGAAGTAAGTAAGGCAACTTCCTCTTCACTCATAAAAGTTTCGGATTCTTCTTATACTTTAAATGTCGTTCCTTCAAAATCTGGTTGGAATTATAATTCACACATAGATTCAACTCAAGGTAAATCAGCACTTACGAGTGTAATTAGACAGCGTGACAATGCTAAAATGAGCTTGAGAAACTTTTGGCAAACCGATAGAACTTTAAGGGATGCTTTTGATCCTATTAATGAATTCAGAATACATTTTGTAGATAGTTTTTCAAATATTCCTGAAACCTATTTACTTGTTTTTGAGCATCAGCCAGATACTGTATTAGAGGTTACTCATTTTGCAGGAGCACCAATAAATGTTTCTGATTCGCAAGTTCATCGTATTTCGGTTGCCTTCAATAAAGCAATTGATGCTTCAACATTTACGATGAATGATTTGTCTTTGATTTGTCAAGGAAAAACAATTGATATAAGCAGTGCTACTATTAATAAAGTTACTGATACATCTTTTGTCATTGATTTGGCAAATACTACACTGTTGGATGGCTTCTTTGTTTTGGGAGTTCAAACTAGTGGAATTAAGGATTTGGATGGCTATTCAGGTAATTTGGGAAAAACAATTAGTTGGACTCAATATTTGAGTGGTGATGTTGCTTTGAATGTACAAGTCCTTCCAAGTGCATTAGCAGGTTCTGTAACACCTTTGAGTAATAGATACCATTATGGGTCAAATGTAGTTTTCTCAGCAAGACCAAAAGAAGGCTATAATTTCAGAAATTGGACAATAGATGGAAACGTGTATGCCACCGATACCTCTATTAATTACATTGCTTCTGAAGATAAGTTGATTTCAGCAAATTTTGTAAAGAAAACTTGCCATGTAAATGTGTTATATGATTCCACAATGATTTCAGTATTTGGTAATGTAAATGGAATTTATGATTATGGTTCGCCATTCAATTTTAATGTGTCAATAAAGCAAGGATATGCATTTGTTGGTTGGAAAATTAATGGTAGGGATTCTTCTAATCAAAAATCACTTTCTGTATTGGCAAATAGTGATTTAACAATTGAGGCTGTCACACGACAACAGAATTTGCCAGTAATAAGTTGGTCTAATCCTCCTACCGTCAACTGTATGGTAATTTTAAGTGATGAACAATTAAATGCAACTGCTTCTGTCGCTGGAACATTTGTTTACTCGCCATCTGTTGCTACTATTTTGCAGCCTGGAAATAATTATTCTTTGGTTGCAGATTTTACACCTACTGATTCTGTTAATAACAAAAAAGTATCTAAAACAGTCTATTTTACAGTTGCTGCGTTGAATCCAATTGTGCATGATACCTTGGTAAATAATTGTAATAGTGTGAATTATAGGGGAGTAACCTATTCTGAATCTACTGTTCGTCGTGATACTATTAAAAGTCAAAAAGGTTGCGATAGCCTTTATATTGTAGCAACAATTGTAGTGAATAAGATTAACCCGGTTACTAATGAAATTCTTTTGAGTGAATGTAATAGTGTTAGCTATAAGGGTATTAATTATACTAATTCAACTATTGTTCGAGATACTTTAAGGAGTGTACAAGGTTGTGACAGTATTTATAATGTTGCAACTATCCAAATAAAGCAACCTACTACTTCAATATTGAATCAAAGTATTTGTGAAGGAAATAGTTATGCATTCAATGGTTCTAACTACTCAACTGCAGGTAATTATACTGTACACCTCTCTAATTCGGAAGGATGCGACAGTGCCGTAACACTGATACTGACGGTTAAATCACTTAGTACTAGTACAACAAATATTGGAATATGTGCAGGTGAAAGTTATGCTTTCAATGGTACAAGTTATAATTCGGCAGGTACTTATGTTGCTCATTTAACCAATAGTGTAAATTGCGATAGTTCTGCAACCTTAGTATTGACAATTAAGCAGCCATCCACTTCGAATACAACACTGAATGAAGTTGGAAGTTATACTTGGAATGGTACTGTTTATATTGCAAGTGGTACTTATACTACACATCTAATCAATAGTGAAGGTTGCGATAGTGCTGCAACATTGATTTTGACAATAACTCCTGCTCAAAATACATGGACAGGTACTGTCAGTACTGATTGGAGCAATTCTGCAAACTGGAGTTTAGGAACTGTTCCTACTGATAGTAGCAATATCGTAATTCCTGTTACTGTCAGAAAGCCTATATCATCAGGAACAATAAGTGTTAAAGATATAACGATTGTGGTAGGTGAATCACTCGCCAATAATGGCACACTGAATGTAAATGGTCACTTTACTAATAATGGCTCGTTTATAAGTGGTAGTAATAGTACAGTAGTCTTGAAAGGAACTGGCAATTTAAATGGTACGACAAGTTTCCGACATCTAGAAGTGTTGGGTAACTATACTGTCGGAGCAAATATTGTAGATAAGATTTCAGTTACAGGAATACTCAAATTAACAAGTGGAACATTAACTACAAGTAATAAGTTAACCCTTGTTTCTAATGCAAGTGGTTCTGCAATGATACAGGAAGCAGGCGGTACTTTATCTGGTAAAGCTTACGTACAACATTACACAAGTGGTGCTTATGGTTTCCATCATTTTAGTAGTCCTGTTAGTGGGGCCACGGTTAGTAGTTGGTCAAATGCATTTCCAATTACTGGAGCAAATAATGCTACTGCTTGGGTTTCTAGTAAGGCAGGAACTTTGCAATCGTATAATGAAGTAATTAATACAACATCTGTGTTGGATTCAGGTTATTACAATTTTACGAGTCTGGCAGGGCAACTTACTGCAGGCAAAGGCTTTACCGCTTGGTTAAATAGCCTACCAACTCTGAATACTTTTGGTACTCCAAACACTGGAATAATTAACTTTCCAGTAACTCATACAGTGGGTTCAAATGCACCTCGAGGATGGAACTTTGTAGGTAATCCTTATCCAAGCCCAATCAGTTGGACAGCGTTGAAATCGATCAATACAGGATTGTTTGGAGATGCATCATGTTACTTGTGGAAATCTACAGGTGGCAAGAACGGTATTTGGAAAGCTTATGATGGAACTGTTGGTGTGAATGGTTCCGGCGACATTATCAATTCATCTCTAGGTTTCTTTGTTTATGTGAATGCTAGTGGTACTTTAACATTCGATAATTCTATAAGAAGGTACAACTATTTGTCGCCTGAAATATTCGGAGCTAATTCTGTCGAAAATCAGATAAGGGTTTCAGTAGTTGATGCTGTTAGTGGAGAATCAGATGAGGCTGTAGCTTATACAAATAGCCATGTTGCTTCTTTCTCGAGAAAGATGGCACAACCACTAGGTGCAACAAATCCTACTATCGCATTTGAGGTGAAGGGCACAAAAGCTGCTATCAATGTATTGAAGACTATTGATGCGGAAACTGAATTGCCACTTGTTGTTAATACGCCTGTTGCTGGAAGTTATACGCTGAAATTTGCAGCTGATAAAACAAATCTTCCTGTGTATCTTAAAGATGCATTCAATGGTACTTTAACTGATATAAAGGCAACAGGCGAAGTGTTTATCTCGACTACTACAGTAGAAACGGCTAATCGATTTAGTTTGGTATTTAAGGCGCCAAAAACAGATCTTACTGCTAATTACAGCGTATATGCAAAATCTAATAGTATTGTAGTAACTAATGCAGTTGTATCGGGTGCAACAATTGTTGTTTACAATGCATTAGGGCAACAAGTAGCTAGGTCAATTATGTCGGGTACTACACAGATTATTCCTGTAAGTTCGACTTCGGCACATTATGTTGTAAAGATTTTAGACAGTAAGGGCGCGAATGTGGTAAAGCAAGTTGTTATGAAGTAAATATTAATAAAAGTGAATAATTGATAATTGCTGAATGCAAGTTACTAGATACATGTTACTTATATTTTAACGCAATTGTCAATTATTCATTAACAATTATATATTTTGTAACCAAATTTTCTATATTTTAGCATTTACAATTAACAATTTTCAATTATTAATTATCAATTAAAAAGTTATGACAAAGAAACAAATGTTACAATCTGCCTTTATGATGGTGGGTATGTTATTGACAGCAACTGTATTGTTAGCAACCCCTCCCGGTGGTGGTGGTGGCGCAGGTGCCCCAATTGATGGTGGTATTACTTTGTTGCTAGGGGCAGGTGCTTCTTATGGTATCAAGAAATTATACAACAAGAAAAAGAAAGACTAATTTACTTTTCAATTATTAATTTGATATTAATAAGGAGATTAGTAGAAACGTTCCAGCGCATTTTGTTCTGGAACGTTTTTGTATTTGTTGGATTAGGATTAATGATTTTTTATGGAAGGGAATGCAAACAAGAATGCATTAGTGAAATACATGACCGATGAATGGCAACAATTACCAGAGGTAGTAAAGCGATTCACATTTCGAGCTTTGATGTTATTGCTTATTTGGTTTGTTGGTTATTATTGTATTATTAAACCGGATGCAAGAATCGATAATTGGATGACAAAAGTTACGACTGATGGTGTTACACGTTTTATGAATCAATACTATGGACCTAGCTTTAGTAGTTACGAAGAACCTGAAACGAATCCTAAAAATGCATTATATAATATTGTCAATTTCAACAATCAATTTGCCCTTAAAATATCGCATCCATGTAATGCCTTTGATTTGTTTTTGCTGTACGTTGGTTTTTTGATATGCGTACCTGGAAATTTATTAAAGAAGCTACTCTATACTTTTTTTGGCGTTTTATTCATTTTTGTATTAAACGTTCTTAGGTGCTGTGCGCTTGTTTGGTTGAACCTTAACAAACCTGAATGGACAGATTTTGCTCATCATTATGCTTTTACAACAATAGTATATCTATTCATCTTTTTTATCTGGGTAATGTTTTTATATGAAAGAGAGCCTAAAGGATAAAAAATTGTGGATTACCCTGCTTCTTGTTTTTGTTTTAGGAGCAATCGGGCACGTGATTGCTGAACTAAGACTTTTTAAGCAATATCAGGATATTATATTTATTGTACTATTATTTTTTATTGGATTGAGTGGTTATTTCTATTGGAAATCCTTAAAGATTACTTGGATACTAAATCTTTGGTTACTTAAATATGGATTGTCGTTTTTAATATTTTCGTTTTATGCATTTTATTTTCACCTTTATGGTTGGAAAATTCCTAATGAAAAACAGCATATTTCTACATTGTCCCCTGTCTTTTTTATCGTATTGGTTTTGCTGAATATATTAGCAAAAAATGAATTTCTTCAATCAAAGAAGAAAGGGTAAACTCAAAGATTTTAAGTTTGTATTTAGTTAAGTTTTAAACATTCAGCTTAAATAACTATTTTAGTATTTCCAAACATAAATTTTATTTAATTATAGAACATATATGCCTTATCAACGTTTTTTGATTTCATTTCTTGTCTTCCTTTTTTTTCTTAGTAATCAAACCTTTTTATCTGCACAGATTATCTCCACAGTAGCCGGTAATGGGGTTCAAGGCAGTGGTGGTGATGGAGGATTAGCTACTTCTGCACAGCTTTTTGTTCCTGCAAGCATTGTTATCGATGCAGTAGGTAATAAATACATCGCTGACACTTGGAATAACAAGATTAGAAAAGTAAATAGAAATGGTGTCATTTCAACATTTGCCGGTAATGGTAGTGGAGGTTATAGTGGTGATGGTGGAAATGCTATTCAGGCTCAATTAAACGGACCTAATGCAGTAGCAATCGATTTAAAAGGTAATGTTTACATCTCCGATGGAAATAATTTTTGTATTAGAAAGGTAGATACAAAAGGAAAAATTACAACTATTGCAGGAAGTGGAACACTTGGTTTAGGGGATGGAGGTCCTGCTACATCGGCTCAGTTAGCTTATCCTACATCAATTCAGTTAGATTCTACAGGGAATCTATATATTGCAGATTGGTCGGATCAAAGAATTCGAAAAGTGGACACATTTGGTATCATTACTACGATTGCTGGTAATGGTAATGCTGGTTTTAGTGGAGATGGAGGACTAGCTACTGCTGCCACTATAAATTATCCTGCTTGTTTGGCATTGGATAAAAATGGTAATATTCTTTTTACTGACTATCAAAATTCTAGAATAAGAAAAATAGACAAAAACGGGATCATCTCAACAATTGCAGGTAATGGAACCTACTCCTATACAGGCGATGCAGGATTGGCTATTAATGCCGGACTTAATTCTCCTTACGGTATAGCAATTGATGCTAACGGAAATATATTCTTTAGTGATCAATTAAATTACTGTATCAGAAAAATAGATGTTACTGGCAAAATTGTTACGGCTGTAGGTGATGGCAATTATGGGTCGAGCGGTGACGGTGGATTAGCAATCAATGCATCCTTAGAAAATCCCTATGGATTAGCAATTGATGCAGCAGGTAATTTATATATTGCCGATCATGACAATAATCGAATAAGAAAAGTCACCTACTCAAATCCACTTAAAATTACTTCTTTTACACCAACTACAGCCGCAACAGGATCTACGGTAACTATAACAGGAAAGGGATTTACAGGAACTTTTTCTGTGAGTTTCGGTGCAGTGAATGCAACTGGTTTTTCTGTATTAAATGATAGTGTTATCACTGCAGTTGTAGCAAGTGGTGCAAGTGGAAATATTAGTATTTCTAATCTTGATAGCACCAAAACTAAGGCAGGTTTCAGTTATTGTATTCCTGTTACGCCATCAATTTCAATCACTTCATCAGCAACATCTGTTTGTGAAGGAACAAGTGTAAGTTTTGATGCATCACCTGTTAACGGAGGGTCTTCGCCAACTTATCAATGGATTAAGAATGGATCAAATGTAATTGGGGCAGTATCTTCAACCTATAGTTATATTCCTTCAGATGCAGATTTAGTTACTTGTTTGATGACGGCCAATAATGCATGCCAGACAATTAACAGCACTTCCTCAAATGGAATCACTATTGGAGTATCAAAAAATGTAACTCCAACGGTGTCAATCACTCCTGATGCCAATAATATTTGTAAGGGTACAAGTGTATTGATAACTGCACAAACAACGAATGCAGGTAACAATCCCAATTATAATTTCTTAGTAAATGGAATAAGTGTTCAAAGTGGCAACGGCACAACCTATTCGAGCAGTACATTTTCTGATGGTGATAAGGTTGTTTGTGTTTTAACGGCAAACAATACATGTCAAACTTCACCAACAGCAACATCATCAGATGTTAATCTTACAGTTAGTAACTATCTGACTCCAACTGTGTTTATTGCTGCAAGTGAAAGTCAGGTTTGCATTGGAACTAACGTAACAATTACTGCCACACCTTTAGATGCCGGTAGTAGTCCAAACTATAATTTCTTTGTAAATGGAATGAGCCTTCAAAATGGACTTAGTAACTCATATTCGAGTAATTCGTTCGTTGACGGTGATAAAATTACTTGTGTATTAACGTCATCTAGTAAATGTCAAACAATACCTACCGCAACAAGTAATTTACTTACCCAAAATATACTGCTCCCAACTTCTTCAAGCACTGACGCTACTGTTTGTTATAATGAGGTTCCTTATGTTTGGAATGGTCAGCAATATGGAGTTACAGGTAGTTATTTAGTTCATCTAACAAATGCTGTCGGTTGCGATAGTGCAGCTACATTAAATTTGAATGTCATCTATTGTGCACCGACATGTGTTTGGAATGGTGCAAACTCAGCAAATTGGGGTGATGCTACAAATTGGAGTAATAAATTGCTGCCCTCGGCATCAAATAATGTAGTAATTCCTGCAATTTCCTTAAGACAACCCGTATTAAATACTTCTGTTCAGATTGCCGGATTAGTCTTAAATGGTTCTCTTTCTTTAAATGGACATGAGTGTACAATTAATGGGGCAATAAGTGGTACAGGTCTAATTAAATCTACGGCTAATTCAATATTGAATAAAGTCGGAAAATCTGATACCCTAAACTTTGATGCTACTGCCAATACAATCGGAACTTTAAGGTTAAATGGAGGCACAATTACATTGGGTAATGCACTTGATATTGTCACTGCTTTAGAGGGTACTTCGGGTAGTATTTTAAACACTAACAATAACCTAACTTTAAAGTCA
>CANCPA010000086.1 GCA_947379895.1 Chitinophagaceae bacterium
GCAATTAATCGTTTGTAATGCTCTACAGGCTTGAAAATCTTTGTCGTGCCGTCCTTCATTTTATACGAACGGATACCTTCAAAAACAGCATAGCCATAATGTAGTGATTGACTATACAAATCGATGCGTGCGTCGGCAGCTTTTACAAACTCTCCATCGAGAAAGATGATTGTGTGCTCATTGTAATAATTCATGCTTCCAAATTTTAGACCTATTAAGGCAAAAAAAAACCGCCTCGTGTGAGGCGGTTTAAGTTATTAATAAAGTAAATATTAATTAAATAAAATTTCCACCCCCATGCGAAACAGGTAAGACCACGACAATGACTAACGCAATGACTGCGATAACGACGATTGTAATATTTAGTCTGTTTAACAACATAAAAGTGTAATGTGGCTGCGAACATAATAACTTCTATGCATACTTCAAAGAACTTTTTTTAACCCCTTCCCCTAAAGGGAGTAAAATACGGGTTTAAAAATCTCAAACACCCCTTTAGGGGAAGGGGGCGGGGCTATATCACCGTTGACTTCCGTAATTCAATATTTTCATGATTTACTTCATCAGTAATCCGATGTCCCACATAATCCGCAATTAATTCACCTAATGTTGATGTGAAATAAAAATTGATGGGGTCAATATCTTTAGTAACAAATTTGTTATTTAATGTCCATGAAACGGCTTCCCTAACTCTCTTTGCTTCCTTGAATAGATGAAAATAATCCAACATCATCGCAGCAGATAAAATTGAACCAATCGGATTGGCAATATCTTTTCCTGTTGCCTGCGGATAGGAACCGTGAACAGGTTCAAATAAAGAAGTGATATTACCAACAGATGCAGAAGGTGCCAAACCTAAAGAACCACCTAAAACACCTGCTTCTCCACTGATAATATCTCCAAACATATTTTCTGCTAAAATCACATCAAATTGCTTTGGATTTAAAATCAATTGCATTGCTGCATTGTCCACATACATATAATTTGTAGCGACATCATCATATTCAGGTGCAATCCTTTGTACCACACTTCTCCACAAACGACAAGTCTCCAATACATTCGATTTGTCAACAAGCGTCAACTTCTTACGACGTACTTGTGCATTCTTGAATGCTAAATGAGTAATCCGTTCTATTTCTGCAACAGTATAGGTATTCGTATCAAAGGCACTTAGGCCATCTTCGGAAGTATATTTTTCTCCAAAATAAATTCCACCAGTCAATTCGCGATAGACAACCAAATCAATGCCTTCGAGTAAGGACTCTTTAAGTGGAGAAAGATGTTTTAGTGAAGGATAGATAGTGAGCGGGCGAATATTGCAATATAATTGAAGTACTTTTCGGATACCTAACAGCCCTTGTTCGGGACGAATTTTAGCACTCGGGTCTTTGTCATACCTAGGATGACCAACAGCACCTACAAGAATAGCATCACTTTCGAGACATGTTGCTATAGTTTCGGGAGGAAGTGCACTTCCAGTTGCATCAATTGCAACTGCCCCCATCAAACAATAGGTATAATTAAATTCATGACCATAATGTTCTGCAATAGCGTTTAACACTTTAATTGACTGTGCAGTAACTTCAGGACCAATTCCATCTCCAGGAATGACAGCAATGTTTTTTTTCATAATTCTGATGTAATTAGAAAATGATTCAATTTTGAATGAATGCAAACTTACAGTCTGCCATCTAATTTTACTTAATTATTATGCTAAAACGGTTGCTTTCATTGTTTCAGGAATCATTGCATGCAAATCGTCATCCATTACTTCTTTTTTATTATCTGCCACCTGTAAGAATATCTGATATAATTCATCAATTTCGTCTCGATTAAATTGATAACCTAATTTATGTAAACGGAAAGCTAAGGCACTACGTCCACTGCGGGCAGTCAATACAATTTTAGAAAGGTCAGCACCCACTTCAGCAGGGTCGATAATTTCGTAAGTGGTAGCCTCCTTCAAGAATCCATCCTGATGAATACCACTAGAATGAGAAAATGCATTTGCACCAACAATTGCCTTATTAGGTTGTGTAGGAACTCGCATAATTTCGCTGACTTGTCGGCTCATCGGATGTAATAACTTAGTATTTACATTCGTATATAAACCGAGTTCCTTATGTTGTTTGATGACCATTACCACTTCCTCCAAAGAAGTATTTCCTGCACGTTCGCCCAACCCATTAATCGTACATTCTATTTGTCTTGCACCATTCATGACCCCTGAAATAGAATTTGCAGTGGCTAATCCCAAGTCATTATGACAATGACAAGAAATGATTGCCCGGTCAATATTTGAAACGTTATTTTTTAGATAAGCAATAATTTCACCATATTGATGCGGCAAACAATAACCTGTTGTATCAGGAATATTAACCACAGTTGCGCCTACTGCAATGACGGATTCTATTAGTTTAGCCAAAAACTTAAGGTCTGCACGACCTGCATCTTCTGCATAAAACTCAACATCATCTACAAAATTCTTTGATAACTTAACGGCACGGATAGCACGTTCAATAATATCTTCTCTTGTAGTATTGAATTTGTATTTGATATGATTGTCGGATGCGCCGATGCCTGTATGAATACGCGGACGCTTAGCATACTTCAATGCCTCACCTGCCACTTCAATATCTTTTTGAACGGCACGGGTAAGACCACAAACTGTTGCATTTGTAATGATTTTTGAAATCTCTGTAACACTTTCAAAATCTCCAGGAGATGAAATTGGAAAGCCTGCTTCGATGATATCAACACCTAAAGCTTCAAGTGACAATGCCAATTCAATTTTCTCCTTAGTATTTAATTTACAGCCAGGAACTTGTTCTCCATCCCTCAATGTAGTATCGAAAATGTGAATTTGATTGTTCGACATAAGTCTTTTTGTTTACTTTAATTTATGTTTACAGCCAATTATATTTGTTGATTTTCTATCAATAAATGTAATTGAGCATAAAGGAAATACAAACATAGTGCTGAACATTTAAAAAATGGTATCAAAGTAGAAAGATGTTTACGTTGTATAAACCTTGTATATTTGGCTACAATTCAATGATAGCAATGGTTTTAACTTAATTCGATTACAATGCCTAATAGGAGTACGGATAATTTGTTTCAATTGATAAAGTCTCTTCATAAAGGGGAGAAAAGGAATTTTAAATTGTATGTACAGCGCAATGCAGCGGATGATAATTTGAAGATTATTCACCTTTTCGATGCCCTCGACAAGATGAATGAATATGATGAAACAGTTTTATTAAAAAAAATCCCATCTCTTTCAAAAGCACAACTATCTAATACAAAGGCTCATCTATATAAACAATTATTGAGTAGCCTTCGATTACTAAAGGATGATGATAATATAGATATTCAATTGCATGAACAGATGGATTTTGCGAAAATCTTATATAACAAAGGATTGTATTTGCAAAGTCTGAAGGTTTTAGATAAGATAAAAGAGACGGCAAAGCCTGCCAATCAGATTACTTTTCAATTGCAGGCGGTCATTTTTGAGAAAAAGATTGAAACACTACATATCACTCGAAGTATTGGGAATCGGGCAAATGAATTGACGCAGGAGAGTGATACCATCAATAATCATCTTTATTTAATTGGAAAGCTATCCAATCTTGCTTTGCAATTGTATGGTTGGTATATCGAACATGGTCATGCTAGGGACAATAAGGACGTTCATGCTATTAAGGCATTTTTTGAAAACAGTCTGCCTTCTTATAATTACAAAGAACTAGGCTTTTATGAAAAACTGTATCTATATCAATCTTATTGTTGGTTTGGATTTATATTACAAGACCTTTTGATGTACTATCGTTACACAAAGAAATGGGTTGAATTGTTTGAAGATTCGCCTACTATGCAAACAGTTGAATCGGGGCAATACATAAGGGGCTTACATAATTTATTAAGCGCACATTTCAATTTGACTAACTATGAAAAGTTTGCAATTGACCTACAAAAATTCGAAGAGTTTGCGGCATCTCCTGCAGGAACGAATACGCAAAATGCAGCTATTCAAACATTTGTGTACTTACATATTGCCAAGATAAATAAGCATTTTCTAGAAGGGACATTTACCGAAGGCTTGGAATTAGTTCCCTATATAGAAGAGCGTTTAGAGGAATATCACCTGCATTTAGATAAGCATCGGGTATTGGTTTTTTATTATAAGATAGCATGTTTGTATTTTGGAAGTGGCGATAATGGGAGGGCAATTGATTATTTGAATAAGATTATTCATTTGAAAGTGAGTCTGCGCACCGATTTGCAATGTTATGCTAGACTATTGCATTTGATTGCGCACTATGAGTTAGGCAACTTCGATTTGTTGGAATATTTGGTTAAATCAGTCTATCGTTTCATGGCTAAGATGAATAATTTAAGTACTGTTGAAGAGGAAGTATTTAAGTTTATCAGAAAATCATTTTCTTTATCTCCCAATAAATTAATCCCGGCGTTTGTAAGTCTTAAGGAAAAATTGGAACGTTTGGAATCGAATCCTTTAGAGAGTCGTTCCTTCATGTATCTTGATATTATTGGATGGTTAGATAGTAAGATAAACAACGTACCTGTTCAGGAAATTAGAAGAAGAAGGTATTTGGAAGGAAGGGCAAGAGTTAGGAAGTAATAAGTTGTACGTTTTACGTTGTAATTATTTGTTACTTCTAAGGTATTTTTACCACTATGGTCACAGGGTTTTCAACAAAGACACTCAAGGAAGAGTACACTTTTTAGATACTTACCTGTCATTAATATTAAAAGAAGTCCTTGTGTTCCTTGTTTTTTCCTCGTAGCCCTTGTGGTAAAACCTTTTGAACTGTGACTAATTTCAGGCAAATAAGTTGTTGGTATCTATCTCAAACCCTTCAAATATGCCTACAGGAATTTGGTCTTCCTTTAGATAAGTATTGCGCCAAACAAATTTACTGTCAACTAAATCGAATACTTGAATCTGAAAGTAATCTGGAAATACAATCCAATATTCCTGTACCCCATTTTCTTCGTACAAAGAGAATTTTTCCTTCATTTCCTTTTTGGTATTTCCTGGACTCAAAATTTCTATTACCCAATCTGGCGCACCGATACAACCTTTTTCATCCAATTTTGCAGGGTCACAAATAATGGAAAGGTCAGGTTGAACAACTGTAGAGATACTCTTATCGGTAACTTTCTTTCTTTTATTGATTAGTCTAACATCGAAGGGTGCCGCAAAAACCTCACACTGCTTTCCTCTTAAATATGAATAAATCTGATTACTTAAATCCATTGAAATCACTTGATGACGGACTAACGGAGCGGGACTCATTCTGCTAATCCATCCTCTGATGAGTTCCACACGTTCATCAAAATGCCAAGTAAGATAGTCGGCATAAGTATATTGTTTGGAAAAATCAAGGTCGTCAATTTTTGTAATCATTATTTTCTTTTGAGTAAATGTAAGGGCATTATTTCCAATTTACATGTTTATGCTACTTTTGAAAAGTAACTAATTTCAGGCAAATAAGTTATTGGTATCAATCTCAAACCCTTCAAATATTCCTACAGGAATTTGATCTTCTTTAATATAAGTACTACGCCAAACAAATTTACTGTCAACTAAATCGAATACTTGAATCTGAAAGTAATCTGGAAATACAATCCAATATTCCTGTACCCCATTTTCTTCGTACAAAGAGAATTTTTCCTTCATTTCCTTCTTGGTATTTCCTGGACTTAATATCTCTATTACCCAATCTGGCGCACCGATACAACCTTTTTCATCCAATTTTGCAGGGTCACAAATAATAGAAAGGTCTGGCTGTACAACTGTAGAGATACTTTTATTAGTAATCTTTTTTCTTTTATTGATTAGTCGAACATCGAAGGGGGCCGCAAAAACCTCACACTTCTTATTTTTTAAATAATTCTCAATTTGGTAAATTAGTTTTGTAGATAATCTTTGATGTATTACTAACGGAGCGGGACTCATTCTGCTAATCCATCCTCTGATGAGTTCCACACGTTCATCAAACTGCCAAGTAAGATAGTCGGCATAAGTATATTGTTTGGAAAAATCAAGGTCGTTAATATTTGTAATCATTGTTTTCTTTTGGGTAAATGTAAGGGCAATATTTCCAATAAACTATTTCTACTCGTGTTGAATAAAAATTATACTCAGGAATTTTTACCGCTATAACCACAATGGTTTTTACAAAGAAACACAAGGATTATAGTAATATTTTTTATTAGCAAATACAAGTTGTTTTAAAATAAATCCTAGTTTTCTTTGCTTTTTCTTTGTTTCCCTAGTGGTAAATGCTTATCTGTGGTAACAGCATCCAATAATTAAGTTAGCTTAAAGACTCGCAGAAGGTAGTGTAAACCAAAATCTTGAGCCAACATTCTCTTGACTTTCTACACCAATCTGACCATTTAGTTTCTCAATAAAGTTTTTACATAATAACAATCCGAGTCCTGTTCCCATTTCATTATTAGTTCCTAATGTGGTGAACTTCCCTTTATCTTGAAATATCTTTTGAATGTTTTCGGGCGAAATTCCAACCCCTTCATCTTGAACACTTATCTCTACATTATTTCCAATTTGTTTTGAGTAAATGGTAATATTCCCATTCGAAAGACAAAATTTAATTGCATTAGAAATCAGGTTTCTTACTACAAGGTCAATCATATTTTTATCAGCAAATACATTTGTTCCAATCGGAACCTGATTAACTAAAATAATTTGCTTTTCAGTAGCTTGATTCTCTAGTAATTCTAATTCGCTTTTCACTAAGGAGTTCATATCAAAAACAGAACAAACTATTTCTTCTCCCTTTAATTGATTTTTCGACCATTCTAATAAATTATCTAAAAAGCTAGATACTGTATTTAGACTCTTATCAAGCATAGGAAACACAGACTGCGACCGTTCTTGCGTTAATTTTCCTGTATTTAACAAGTTTAAAATCTTTCTCAAATTATTTAAAGGACTTCGTAAATCATGAGAGATGATGGCAAATAATCGATCTTTTGTATTATTTAGTTCCTCAATATGATGTGACTGTTGTGTTATTTTCTCATTGTTTGCCTTTAATTCATTATTCTGCAAAACAATTTCCTTTTGCTTTATGTTGATGTCCTTGTTTGCTTTTTCAAGTTCATAATTCACCTTTCTTAGCTTACTTCTTGAATAAAAAGTATAACCCAAAATAAAGAGTACTAGAAATAATGTTATTAAAATGATCACTGATATTAAATGTTGCTTTTTGAGTTCAGCATCTTTTTGAATTTCACTTGCTTTCAAAACGGCTAGTTCCATATCCTTTTTTTCAGTCTCATAGGCCTGAAGTAAATTATTATTTAATTCGGACTGAACACTGTCTTTAGTACTTATATATAGTGTCTTATAATTTAAGGCTTCTTCAAACTTGTTTTGTTTATTAAGTACTTGACTTAATAGGTTATAGGCATCAATCAAAACATCTTTTATATCAGTTTCCTTAGCTAATTCAAATCCTTTTCTAACACATATTTCTGCATTTCTCAAATCATTTTGGGCTAAATAAATATTTGTAAGGGTTAAATAATTGGAGGAGAGTAAATATAAATTACTCCCTTTTTCAGCAAATGTCAAACCCTTAGTAGCGTATTCTTTAGCAAGTTTTAAATCCTTTTTCTGAAAATAGACCTCTCCAAAATTGGTATAGACATAAGGCAATGTGTTGTAATCATACTTTTGACTAATCTCTTTTGCCTTATTTAAATAGTCGAGGGCTTTATCAGATTGGTTTGAATGATACAATGCATCCGACATATTGATGTAGCACTTGCAAATACCTTTGATATTTTTAGACTTAGTGTAATACTCAAGAGCACTTGTATAATAATCGAGAGCTAACTGTTGATTACTTAAATCCGAATATAAGACGCCTAAACTCATATTTGTAGCAGCTAATCCTGCTATGTCATTATATTTCTTTGCAACTTTATTACAGTCATTAAAGTAGGAAAAGGCATTATTAATATCACCAATAACCTCATATCCCAATCCAATTGTTAGCAATGCATTTTGTTCTCGAATGCTATCATGAATTTCTTGTGCGCTTTTTAATGCGGTCTTACAATAAAAAATTGCATTTGCAGGATCGGTATTCAAGTAAATATCAGCAGCAGCAATTAATAAGTCAATTTTTGTACTATCAACTTTACATTTATTGTACTTTCCTAATATGCTATCTACCTCTTTATTTTGAGAATAAGCAATAGAGATTACTTGTAAAAACAAAAGCAAAGTCAATATGTACTTCAAATTAAGCATATGTTTTTTAAGTTTCTTTATCTTGTGGTTAACTGATTTTGTGGAAATTAAATCATCAATGATAATACTCATTTTTTCTTGAATCAATCAACTTCAATTGCCTAAGCTACAAAGATGAGATATTTGTAATAAATTCTATATTTAATTAGAAAATATTTGGCAAGTAAAGGATGCTATTTGAAAAATAATATTGACTACGATTGTGATTCAACATAAAATTAAAAACTTGCTGAGGGTAATGTGAACCAAAATCGAGCACCTTCATTTTCAATACTTTCTACTCCAATCTCACCGCCCAATTTTTCAATAAAATTCTTACACAATAATAAGCCTAATCCTGTCCCCATTTCATTATTTGTACCTAGAGTTGTATACTTTCCATTATTTTGAAACACTTTGCCAATGTTTTCTAAAGCAATACCCTTTCCATTATCTTTTACACTTATCTCAACCATGTCGTTGCCCTTCTGAAGATTATAAACAGTAATGTTTCCATTAGGATAGCAGAATTTAATGGCGTTTGAAATCAAATTCCTAACAACAAGATCAATCATATTCCTATCTGCAAAAACATTTATGCCAACAGATGCTTGATTACTCAAAATTATTTGCTTTTCAGCTGCTTGACTTTCAAGTAACTCAAGTTCTCCTTTGATTAATAAGCTGATATCAAATACACTTCTTTCTACCGATTCTCCCTTTAGTTGGCTCTTTGACCATTCTAGCAAATTGTCCAAAAAGTTTGAAACAGTAGTCAAACTTTTATCTAACATAGGAAATACAGTCTGAAATTGTTCTTTAGATAATTTTCCATTTATTACTAAATCTAATGTCTTTCTTAAATTATTTAAAGGACTTCGCAAGTCATGAGATATTATGGCAAATAGTCGGTCTTTAATATTGTTAAGTTCTTCAATATGATTTGATTGCTGAATAATCTTCTCATTGTTTAATGACAATTCATTGTTTTGACACACTATTTCTTTCTGCTTCTCATTTATTTCATTATTTGCTTCTTCTAAAGCAAAGTTTGCATTTTTAATTTTTCTACTCGAATACATAACATAAGCTGCAATGGAAATGAGTAATAGTAGTGTTGATAATATTATTATGGTTACAAAATGTTGTTTTTTCAGTTCTGCATCTTTTTGTAACTCACTTGTTTTAATAATAGCAAGCTCCATATCCTTTTTCTCTGTCTCATAGGCCTGCAATAAATTATTATTTAACGAAGACTGTACACTATCTTTTGTATTGATATAGAGATTTTCGAACTGCAAAGCTTCGTGGAACTTCTTTTGTTTTTTAAGAACCTGACTGTATAAATCATAGGAATCAATTAATACTTCTTTAATGCCTGTTTGTTCTGCAATTTCAAATCCTTTCTTTATGTATATTTCAGCATTCGCAACGTCATTGAAGGCTAAATATATTTTTGCTAGAATTAAATAATCGGAAGAGAGGATATAGAGATTGTCGGACTTTTCGGCCAGCTTTAGTCCTTTTAATACATTTTCTTTTGCAAGATTGAATTCTTTTTTTCTACAATAAGCTTCCGAGATATTTGAATAAATATACAAGAGTATGTATCCATTATTATTACGACTTATTTCAAGTGCCTTTTGAAGGTAAAAAAGGGCCTTATCACTATTGTTCGAATTATATAGTGCATCAGACATGTTTAAATAGCTTTTACAAATGCCGCGTTGATTGTTTGCCTTTGAAAAATATTGATAGGCATTCGTGTAGTATTCTAAAGCTAATTGCTGATTCCCAATGTCTGAATAAAGTATGCCAATACTCAAATTTATTTCTGCCAATCCCTTAATATCATTGGCATTAAGTGCTACTTTATAACATTCATTAAAATATGAGAAAGCGTTATTTATATCGCCAATATCTTCATACCCCATACCCATTGTTAAAAGTGCTAATTGTTCTCTATAGCAATCATGTATTTTTCTTGCATCTGCTAGGGCTTTCTTCCCATAAACAATTGCATTCGAAGGTTCTGTATTTAAATAAACAGCGGCTACAGAAAGGTAGATATCAATTTTGGAACTATCTGTTTTACATTTTTTGTATTCTTTTAATAGGCTATCAACCTCAGTTTTTTGCGAAAAAGAAAAATTAAACTGCAGTAAAAAAAGCGCAATAAGCAGGAGTTTTAGTTCAGTCATATTTTCTTTTTCAAATGTTAGCCACAACAGTTCAGAATCTTAGTTTATAGTTGTAAACGTCTTCAATAATTAAAATGTCAAATTACGTTTAATTAAATAGCTTCTTTGTTTAAAAAACCTGTGATTATACTTGTATAATATTACAAATATGGGTATATAATGATTACTAAACATCATCTTGGTTTAATTTTTTTCACAATTTGATCTTTCGTCAAACTATTTTTTTTATGAATAGTCAATTACTATTAGTTACTCCTCAGGTTGTTTTACCACAAGGGAATCAACGAAAAACATGGAACACAAAGATTTTTTTTAAAATTGCTGGCAAGTAAGTATCTAAAAAGTATTCTGATCCTTGTATTTCTTTGTTCAAAACCTTGTGACCCTTGTGGTGAAAATACCTGAGTATTAAAACTCTAAGTGATAAATAACATAAGAAAAGCCCTTGAAGTAAATCTCCAAGGGCTTTTCCTGTTATTAAAAATATGAATATTAGTTACTCACAACTCATATCTCAAACCTTATCCGATTGCTTCACTTGACATACTCTTAGATGTTTTTTTACGCTCATCTTCGTTCAAGATCACCTTACGCATACGAATGTTTTTAGGAGTAACTTCAATACACTCATCTTGCTGAATATATTCCATGCATTCTTCTAGAGTCATCAAAGTTTTTGGAGCTATACGAGTTGCATCATCACTTCCACTAGCACGGTGGTTAGTCAACTTCTTAGGTTCAGTAGCATTCACAATCAAATCTCCTGGCTTGATATGTTCTGCAATAATTTGACCCGTGTAAACTTCTTCATTAGGATCAACGAAGAAACGACCTCTATCTTGTAACTTATCAATAGAATATCCTGTTGTTCTGTCTTGATTCTTAGAAATCAAAACACCATTGCTACGTCCTGGAATTGGTCCCTTCCAAGGTTTGTATTCAATAAAACGGTGTGCCATTACAGCTTCTCCGGCCGTGTTTGTCAACATTTGAGAACGTAATCCTATCAATCCTCTTGAAGGTATTTCAAATTCAAGGTGTTGCATTTCACCCTTACTTTCCATAACCAACATTTCACCCTTGCGTTGTGTAACCAAATCAATTACTTTGCCACTGTATTCGGTTGGTACATCTACAACTAAGTTTTCATATGGTTCATGTTTCTTATCGTCAATTTGTTTAACCAATACTTGAGGATTACCTACTGTTAATTCGTAACCTTCTCTACGCATTGTTTCAACAAGGATACCTAAGTGAAGAATTCCACGACCATAAACCAAGAAACTATCCGCACTATCAGTATCTTCTACTTTTAATGCCAAGTTTTTTTCTGTTTCTTTCATCAAACGATCACGTAAGTGACGAGACGTAACAAACTTACCATCTTTACCAAAGAAAGGTGAGTTATTGATACTAAACATCATACTCATCGTTGGTTCATCTACACTGATGATTGCCAAAGCCTCAGGATTTTCTATATCAGCAATTGTATCTCCAATCGTAAAATCTTCAATACCAACTACTGCACAAATATCGCCAGCAAGTACTTCGGTTACCTTACGTTTTCCCAAAGATTCAAAAACATAAAGTTCCTTAACTCTAGACCTTTGAATTCGACCATCAGTGCGCATCAAAGAAAAAGGTTGATTTTCACTGATACTTGCTCTAGCTACTCTTCCAACCGCAATACGGCCTAAGAAAGCAGAATAATCAAGGGAAGTAATTTGCATTTGTAAATTACCTTCTTTAGTAACAGGTGCAGGTACATACTGCAATATACCATCTAACAATGGGGTGATATCATCACATTGTTCATTTTTACTGTTGAACCAACCATTTTTACCACTACCATAAAAAGTAGGGAAATCCAATTGTTCTTCGGTTGCATCAAGGTTAAAGAAAAGTTCAAACACTGCGTCGTGCACTTCATCAGGACGACAGTTAGGCTTATCTACTTTGTTGATGACAACAATTGGCTTCAAATTAAGGTGTAATGCTTTTTGCAATACAAAACGTGTTTGAGGCATTGGCCCTTCAAAAGCATCCACTAAAAGGATTACTCCGTCTGCCATTTTAAGTACACGCTCCACTTCTCCTCCAAAGTCACTGTGACCGGGAGTATCAATAACATTAATCTTAACGCCTTTGTATTGTACTGAGGCATTTTTTGAGAAGATAGTAATTCCACGCTCTCTTTCAAGATCGTTGCTATCCATAATTAATTCACCTGTTTCCTGATTCGCACGGAAAACATTGGTTTGATGTAAAATTTTGTCAACCAAAGTAGTCTTTCCATGGTCAACGTGTGCAATAATTGCGATGTTTCTTATGTCCATTGTTTATTTTTACGCTAAGATTATAACCGCGTTATGCAATCCTACAAAGGATTACGGCTGTTTGTAATAGTTATCTTAGCTGTTTTTGAGCTGCGAATGTAAGGGATTGAAGCGTGGAGAAAAAATGTAAAGGGAATGTTTACAATTTAGTAATTTAAAAAATTAAAGAGATGTCCTTGTTTTTTGCAAATATATAAAACATTAATTAACCATTTCTTTAGTACATGTACTAATGAAATAGTATATAGTTTTATTTCTTTCTTTTCGAAAAATCTATTAAAACGGTATTTAATCTTATTATTAATCAAACAAAACAGCCAATTAGTTCAAAACTCTTTAATCCCATACATAACGCCAAGTTCCGTCAGGCTGTTTTTTCCAAACGGTGTGAAACGCTCCTTTGTAAGTAGTTTTTTTTCCTGCGCTATCAGTTATACAATAAAAATATTTCCCGAATGTATAAGCAAGATCTCCATTTTGGGCAACTTCTATAAAGTCAGGTTTCCATTTGAGAGTAGTTTTCTTGTTTGATAGTTTACTAATGTAATATTTAAAAATGGACTCCCTTCCATAAATCAAAGAATCATTCTCTCTTTTTATTACTGCATTCATATCTGCATAGAAATAGAACGCTTCGGCTAAACCTTTTTCTTCTGCCATTTTTTCAAAAGCCTGTTCTGTTACAGCAATCTTATTTCTGTCTTTTAACGTATTTATTGGTGTGCTACAAGAATTATAAAAAATAAGTAGTAAAAGGGGGAACGTTTTAATGTTGTTCATTTTGAAGCAAATGTGTTTATATAAAGATAAAATTAGTAATCAATCCGTTCAAAAAATTAATTCAAATGAATCTATCTTTAATCCTTTTTTAACACGGTTTATTTTTGAAACAATGTTGCAATATATACATTTGCTTCATGCATGATTTCGTAAGGAAAATGTTTACTGTGTTTCTCTTATTTCTCTTTTTAGAGAAATCAGCGTTACGTTTAATTTTTCATACTCATTATCACAGCAGTACAATAAATGCTAACGTTTCAAAAAAGCATGTCTCAAATTCCAATAGTATTTCAATAATTAACTGTGATTGTCTCGATGACTTTTTTATTCCATTAGAATCGGTTGATCAAATAGTAATTTTGATACCAATTTTGCACTTAGAGAATGATATAATCATTAATAATCAACAAAACACCACAGTCCAATCTCTTGCATTATCTTCTTTAAGGGGACCACCTTCTTTTTCTTAAACTTGCTTTTCTGGGGACAAACTAAATAGTATAGATGGATGCAGTTCTTTTTGTACTTTTTTACGTTTCGCCACTTTTCTTGTTTTCATGCATTCGAAAATTGAGAATGCATTTTGGTATCAACAAATTACTCAAATTAGTGTGACAAAGGATTAGAATTGTCACTATAAATATATTAAAATGAACAAAGTATACGGTAGTTTACTTGCATTAATATTTGCCTTAGTCGGTTTTTCTCAAAACAGTAAACCTGAAATGGGAATCAGAAATTCAAATGCTACTTTAGGAGGAAGGATTTTTGATGAAAAGGACAACCCTTTAGAAGGTGTTATTATATATATAACTGATTTAAAAAAAGGGAGCGCTACTAATTCGAACGGAGAATATTCTTTTGTTGGTTTGCCAAATGGAAAGTATCTAGTTGAAGTGAAGCTAGTAGGATATAAATCTGTTTCAAAGAATGTGGTACTTACTAATGGAACTGTGTTTAATTGTAAGTTAATGGAGAGTTATACAGATGAAGGCGAAGTTATTGTTACAGGTGTTTCTAAAGCAACGCTTATTAAGCGAAATCCTGTTCCAATAGTTTCAGTTAGTCATGATTTTTTGGTAACTAACCTTTCAACAAATGCGATAGACGGTTTAGTAAAGATACCGGGTGTACGAGCTGTGACTACAGGGCCAAATGTTTCGAAACCCTTTATAAGGGGGCTTGGCTACAATCGTATTTTAACACTTTATGATGGTGTTAGGCAAGAAGGACAGCAGTGGGGTGATGAACATGGAATTGAAGTGGATCAATATAGTGAAGATAGAGTGGAAATAATTAAAGGCCCTGCTAGCTTGAGTTATGGTTCAGATGCCTTAGCGGGAGTCGTAAACATTATTCCTACACAACCTGCACCTGAAGGAAAATTTGTAGGTGATGTTACCCTTGAATATCAAGGAAATAATAAGCAGGTGGGAGGTTCTGTCTTTTTAAGTAAAACTATTAATGGGATAGAATGGATGGGGCGCTTTTCCCATAAACAAGCTGCCGATTATCAAAATAAATATGATGGTAAAGTATTTGGAACCGCGTTTAATGAAACGGATGTAACTGCCTCTATAGGGGTTCATCGGAGTTGGGGCTTTTCTCATTTGAATTTTATACTATATGATGATTTACAGGAGATTCCTGATGGAAGCAGAGATAGTGCAACACGAAGGTTCACGCGACAAATGACAGAAATTGATACGCTTAGACAAATTGTTCCTGATGGTGATCTCAATAGTTATTCTATAGAAAAATTACATCAACACGTACAGCATATCCGTGCTTATTGGAGTAACGATATATTGGTAGGAGATGGTAATCATCTGATTTTAAATCTTGGCTTTCAGAATAGTATTCGAAAGGAATTTAATCACCCTGTTCTAAATACAATTCCCGGACTATATCTTCAACTCCATTCGGTTACTTATGATTTAAAATATACGTTCAAAGAATTTAATAATTTAAGTATTACTACAGGAGTTAATGGTATGCAGCAAACAAATAAGGTGACAAGTGGTACTGATTTCATTATTCCCGACTATCATCAATTCGATATTGGTCCTTTTATAACAGCAAAGAAATCAGTGGGTAAATTAGATGTTGCAGGAGGAATTCGCTATGACATTCGAGCATTTAAAAATGATGCATTATATTCTAACACAAATCCACAAGATGGATTTGATAGGGCAGTATTTGGAGTTGATACTATTGGGGCCAATAAAATATTTTCACAATATTCTAAATCATTTTCAGGCTTTTCGGGTAGTATTGGTGCTACTTATAACTTCTCCGAACATTTTTCAATAAAGGCAAATATTGGAAGAGGGTATCGTGCCCCAAATATTGCCGAGATATCTGCAAATGGGGTACACCCGGGTACGAATATCTATCAACTTGGGAATTCTGATTTTAAATCGGAATTTAGTTGGCAAGAAGATATCGGGTTTTTATACTCAGAAAAAACAGTCACGGCCACACTTGATTTATTTAATAATGATATTGGAAACTATATCTATAATCAAAAGCTTACTAATCCTGATGGCAGTGATTTTATTTTGGTACCAGGAAATCAAACTTTTCAATTTCAATCGGGCAGGGCACATTTATTTGGTGGAGAATGTAGTTTAAACCTGCATCCTATGAAGTCGGTACATTTTGAAAATAGCATCTCTGTAGTTTTTGGTGAGAATAAGGGAGTGGCAGGGAAGCCTGTTGGAGATAGTTCCAAATACTTGCCTCAGATTTCACCTGCTCATGGAGTTTCAGAACTTCGCTTTGATTTTACAAATAAGAAACTTCATTTTGTAAAGGGTTTTATTAAGATACAAGCAGATTTTTTTGCTGCTCAAAATAGGATTTACTTTGCTTATAATACCGAAACTAAAACGCCGGGGTATACGCTATTTAATGCTGCAATTGGTGGAACCTTCACAAATAAACAAAACAAGCCTCTCTGTAGTGTTTATGTTATGGGTAATAACTTATTGGACAAAGCTTATCAAGATCATCTAAGCAGACTGAAATATTTTTATTCAACGCCTAATCCCAAAACGGGGGTTGATGGTATTTATAATATGGGCAGAAATATTAGTTTTAAGATTGATGTGCCTATTTAAACCAGTTTTCACATTAGACTTGTTTTGAAATTACAGATACAATCAAGACAAATTGTTGTACAGATTTTTTAAATGAAGCCATGATTGAATACGTTTAAGTCAAAAGAATCAAGTAGAAGCTTGTTTTTGAAGTGAGTGTGAATTGTAGTAGTGTGTTATAGCGTAAATTGAGTATATAGAATTTAATGAAACTTAATTTGGCATTATAATTAATCCTGATAATTCAATTTGTCATTTTTCGTTTCCAATAATTTATTCCATGTCATAACTCTTTACTTTGCAAGTTAACAAAGCGTTTTTTTATGGACATTAGTATTAATACCCCCGCACTTCTTTTCCCTGCTATAAGTTTGGTGATGCTAGCCTATACAAATCGCTTCTTAACCCTTTCTGCACGAGTACGAACTCTACATGATCTTTATGAAAAGAGCGCAAAGAAAGAAATTGTTCACGGTCAAATAAAAAATATACGTTACAGGATTAAATTGATTAAGCACATGCAAACCCTTGGTGTTTTAGCGTTTCTGTTCTGCATTCTTTGTATGTTTTTAATTTACATAGGACTCACAATATTTGCAATTTGGGTTTTTGCATTTTGTATGTTGTCATTTGCCTTGTCACTCTGTTTTTCACTATTGGAAATAAACTTAAGTATGAAAGCAATTGATTTATTGTTAAGCGATATTCAAGGTTTAGAAGATCCCTCCATTTTTGAATATTTTAAAAGAAAGTTTGATTAAAAGAGTGGTTATATGTTACAAGTTTCAGATTACTTGCAACCTTTTACTTGTGTTAACTTGTGCTGAAATATTGTCAATTCCTATGAAGTCACTAGGATGAAAAAAATATTTTTGTGGTTGTAATAACCTAATTATAAACTAAACCCAATTTATGTCGTTCCATTTTAACCTTATTTGAAGGCATTTTCAGTTTATTTGAATCCTATTTCGGTTGAGAAATTATTGCCCAACCTATTTTGTTCCGTTTTTGTTTGATTTGAAAGCAATTTAAGGTCATTTGATGATTAAATGAACTTGGCTAGCTTTGCTGCATCTTGGCGGAGATTTAAATAACCTTGGCGAACATTCAATAAACCTTAACGGGGTTTGTAATCACTCGGAAATCAATTTGAATGGACTATTTAGGAAATTAAATAGAGTAAAATTAATGTGAAATAAGCTGATCTGAAATTGACTTCATTCAACCAAATCTCTTTTTGAATAAGAACAGCTACTCAAATCCGATTGAACAGAACTAATAAAATAAAAAGCGTAAACATTTAGTGAAGACGAGATGTGTGCTACGCTAATTTCTTCTAGCTTATTTACTATCGCATTCAAACAATAAAAATGAAGCAGTTAGCAGCTTGTCGAAACAGGCTAAATTAAGGTTCTTTCCATATTCTCCTGCCTTCGACAGGCTCGGGCTGACACCCTTATTTTCGGAGAACTTGCTTAATTTAATGACATTGATTAGAAATCCCTAACATTTGCTAGTTCGACAGGTTGCATAAAGTTTTTTTGCTGTCGCTGAAATCATGCAAGGCTTAAACCTTATAAAGCTGGTAATTCTACTATTGAAACGAAAAACTTTTATACAGCTCTTGTAACCAGAAACTTGAATCCAGCAACTTACTTCTGCTTTGTACTATCACCAACAGATTTATTGATAACACTATCTGTTTTTGGTAGAACAGATTCCTTTTTAATTCTCGTTCTTCCATTTACAACAGGTGGAACGTCTGGTTTTGCAACTGTTGTTGAATCTTTCGTAGCAGGCGGTAGTATATTGTCTGCTTTTCGAATGTCAATACCCTTTTGGCCTGCCTGAGGGGCAGTAGGTTTTTCTGGTGCATCCTCCGATCTTATATCTGGGAAAGCATCTGAATTACCCTTTTTCTTCTTATCCTTTTTGTTATTGTTTGGAGCTAAAATTGGCTTATCTGGTATTACAGGTGCCGCCGAACTATCACTCATTGGTGTAACAACTTCTTTCTTTGCAGGCTTCTTCTGATTTTTTGAATGCTTAGCCTCAATAATATAATCCCTGATCGCATTCATACTATCTTCTCCGGTAAGACCCTTAGTAATAGTTGCAATAGTACTATCATCGAGCTCATCTGAAGACCGTTTCTTCTTATCCACCTTCTTTGGTTTAGGCGGAATAATTACATGCTTTATTTCATTGAGACTATCCGTATTTGGACGACCCTTCGATATATCTATGCCTCCAAGAATATCGTCATCTCTGCGTTTCTTGGTAGGTTTCTTAACTTTTCCTCCATAAGTAACGTAATCTCTGATTGCATTTAGACTATCTAATCCAGTAAGCCCCTTAGTAATTGTGGCAATAGTACTATCATTTAATTCAGCCGTCTTGCGCTTATTCCGATCTCTCTTTCCGCCATTTAGCACATAGTTTTTTAATGCATTCACACTGTCTGCACCTGATAGTCCGTTGGTAATAATAGCAATAGTGCTATCGTTAAGGTCTTCTTCTTTATTTTTCTTTCGACCCTTCTTATTTTCTAAGAGTCTTAAATTTAAGTCTGCGGCAAAGTCTGTATTAATATCTCCTGGATCAGGTTTTTGATGCCAATCTTCTGGTTTTATCGAAATGATACTATCTACAGCAGCCATTTCTTCTAACGATTTTACGCAGTGTTCTTGTTTTAAGCTATCTAATCCACACCATTCAATAGGTATATCAACTTCCGATTCATAATATTCACCTTTATTGGAATGCATCATTGGCTCCTTTTTTATAAACCCAATAATTCTTCCGTCTACAAAGCGTAGCATAACTTTAATAACATATTCCACTCTACTATCATCCCGAACATTACTGTAATAATCTTCCCCGTGAATAGAATCCATATCCCGCTTATTCAAATTCCTAATTCGAGTAATCATTGATTGGGGAATTCCTAGTTGCGATAGTTTCTTTATTATTTTGGGATAGCTTTTTTTGGGCCTAGGTGCAATATCGTTGTTAAGTAAATCGTCGTCTTTAGAATCAGTCGATTTGTCATTTAATTTGTCATTAGCCTTGCCATTTGCTTTTGTTACATCAGTTTTAGGTTTGTCAGTAACCTTTACTCGCTTATTTTCTTTTGGTTTATCTTTTGGTGTTTCCTTTGGAGTTTCTTTTGTTTTCTCGTTTGCTTTGTCATTTGCCTTTTCAGGGGCTTTAATATTTGTCTTATTGTTTGTCGAATCTTTACCTACTTGAGCTATTAAAGAGGATTGAATACCAACAAAGCACATTAAAGCAAGCAGTCGCCATATACCCTTAAAGTCTAATTTAGTATCTATAAAGTGAAATAGGTTCATTCTTTAATTGTTCTTGCTTATTTAAACAAATGTAAAAGCAATTTATCCACAATTGTTATTTGATGCCAAATAAAGGTGAAATTTTTCATTTTTTCAACAATAACGACAATAATTTATTTAGTTCTAGCCATGTTATGACTTTCTTTACTCGATTTATCTTGGAAAATGTAAACTATATAAGTAAGTGAAATGTGCCTCAAATATCGCATGTATCTAATTTCTGCTTCTTAAATTCAAATTGATAACTCACTCACCTTACGCAATAGATTGAATCAAATGCTTTTTGTCTTTTTTTATTTCTATTGCCACAAAGAAACTAAGTCGCAAAGGCTCTAAGTTCTTTAAAATCACTTCATTAGTATCAATACTTCATTTTTTCTTTGTGCTACTTTGAGTATTTGTGTC
>CANCPA010000087.1 GCA_947379895.1 Chitinophagaceae bacterium
TCACACAAATATCAAGAAAGTAACTACTTATACTTTTCGTCCAATTGACTTAGGTCGTCATACATCAACCCATTTTTATCATATTGAACAGGTGCAATAAAACAATCCCTAATGCGATCTTTCGATCTGTCTTTGTATTTACACCAAACGTGATACCACTGCTTTTTGAACTTGAAAAAATCTCCATGCCCATACCCTGTATCTATTCCAAAACCTGTTGCTACTGTTCCATTTGTTTCATAAGGTCCATAAATATGTTTGGAAGTAGCATAGTATCCCGAACAACTTAAATAGTAGATACCATTATGCTTATGCAAGGAATTCTTATCTGTTTCGGGAAAAGTAGTCGTTCTATTAATAGTTATTTCCCTCGGCGTTTCATCAAGCTCTATCATATTGTCCTTAAGCCTTGCAATATGATAAGTATGTTCTCCATAAATGATATATGGAGTGTTGTCATCATCCACAAAAATGGTCGGGTCAAAAGACGGCACTAATGGTTTTCCAATCGCATCTTTGTAAGGGCCTTCTGGCTTGGAAGCCACCATCACACCTATATTTTCTTTTCTATTAGAAAAATACCAATAGTATTTGTCGTTCCTTTTTACAATATCTCCTGCCCAACAAGATTTATTGCCACTGCCCATATAACTATCTTCAGGCTTAATAGTGCCAACATGTTCCCACGATAACAAATCGGTAGATTTATAAATTCTCCAATCGGGCATTACCCAATCTGCCACTCCAAAACCAACATCGTGACCTGTGAACACATAACAGGTGTTGTTATCTACCAACATGTGAGGATCAGACATACCTGGTTCATCAATCAAAGGGTTTTTAAGCCTCTTTTTGATATTTATTTCGTTTGATGCAAACAGGTTGTTGCCTTTAACCAAAACCGCACCCGCCAAACTCCATCCAACCGTTTTTAAAAACTTCCTTCTATTATCCATTATGTTTTTACCTGATTCTACATTCTCAACAAATACCTATCCAATCAATTGTTAGTTGTTCGTTATTAGTGGTAAGCAAAGAAAAAACTTAACATTTTAGAAATATTAATTATTCTTTCTATTACTCACCATTAATAACTAACCAATAATACATAACAACTATTGCACTGATAATTTAGTTTGATAAACTGTTTGTTTGCTATCACCTGAGGTTAATGTTACATTATACACACCTTTTGCTATTGTCTTAGTAATACTAACTGAATGTGTACCATTGCCACCTGCATGGTTGATAGTACTTTCAGATATCTTTTGTCCTAATGCATTGGTAATGCTTACAACATATTTACCTGCAACCACATTTCCTAATTGAACATTTAGGGTATTTCCTATCAATGGGTTAGGGAATAAGTTATAGGTTGTAAGTTGTAAGTTATAATTCAACTTAGCGATGTTACTGTATGCAATAGTTCCATCAACACTGATTACCTTGATGCGATAGTAGGTTGTAGTTGCAACTGCATCTTTATCTGTAGCAGAATAACTAGCAGTAGCTGTATTCTTAGCGACCTCCTCTCCTATCTTATTGAAGTTCTTGCCATCAACAGATTTCTCCACTTCAAATCTTGCAACACCGTTTTCTCCAACTGTATTCCAATTAATTGTAGCAGTAGAATTCTCAATCGTTGCATTTACAATTACACTGTTCACAGCAAGAGTAGTTGGCTTGAATATGATGCTAAATCTGTTTTGATAAGTTACAGCCACACTTGCATTTGCAATGAAGGCAATGGTATCAATACCTGTAGATAGTGCTGTTGTCTTTTTAGTGTATGCATCCACTAAGTATGGAGCAACACCATTTCTGATGTAAGCACTAGCATCTATCACAAATTTGTAATCTGCACCACTCAATTGTCCTAAGTTTAACCCAAGAACATCAGCAGTTGTAGCAGGTAATCTGCCATCAATACTCAACTTATTAACTCCTTCGCTAATTGATAGATTATCGCCGGTATTATTCATCTTAACATTATCCTCTACACCTAATCCATTACTGAATTGATTACCAAATACAGCAACAGCACCATCCATCTTTAAAGAAACATTAGTTCCTTTTTTCAACAGACTAATTACAAGCATACTCTTTGGAGTAGTTGTTCCAAACACTGACGTTCTAACATTAGCACCTGTTGTTTTAAAGGCTTCTTTCAATACAACTACAGGAGCACTGCTATTGTTATTCCCCACCAAGAAACCTTGTCCAGCTTGAATATACTTTCCAAAAGCAGCACCATTGCTTGACACCCCACTTGAAGCATTATAGCTAACATAAGCACCTGTAGAACCAATAGTAGGATCAAGATAATAATAGAACGCCTTAATGTTTGATGAATTATTATAAACGCTATCAAATACAATTGGACAAGCATAAGGATTTGCCAAGTAAGTATAACCATTCAAGGCACTATTTAATCCATAAGCAGCACTATTATAAGAAGAACCGGTAATTGCATTTGTTATACCACTTGTGCTGAAGGTAACAGTTCCGGTAACAGGAACACCTGTTGCACGTAATGTAGTTGAACCATGCATTGCTAATGCAGTTGGACCGCTTACCATTGCAACACCTGTTGTGTCCAAATTAAAATTCCGATCACCTCTAATCAAAACGCGGAATGATTGGAATGGATTTAGTTCGGCTGTCTTCGTATTTGTTATTGTATCCCAACCTGCTTTATAATAGTACGCAGAAGAATAACCACTCAAGGTACGATCCAACCCGTTTGCATCATTGTATCCATTGACAATATGAGAAGGCGTAGAATCAGGTGCACCACCGGTAATAAACATTCCATAACCAGGATTATTTGCACCACTTTCTTGCCATGTATTGTATAAAGTATTTGCAGAATTATACACTCCATTTGCACTGATATCACGGAAAGCTCGGAATCCTTTAGGAATAAATCTTTCTACTGTAATGTTTCCACTTATTGAACCACTATTACCAGCAGCACCGATTGGTCCTAGTATACCACTATTAGCAATACTAGTTGATTTCAATATCACATTACCACCTGTTGTTAATGTTCCTGATTGAAGATTCAAAACTCCTGTTACTGCTAGTCCCCCTGTAACTGTAGCTCCATTACTGTTATTAAGTGTAAGATTTCCAACTGTACCTGTTCCACTGATTATTTGTGCTGATGAGCCCGCTAAAACTACGGTTCCTGTTCCACTTATAGTACCATTAATTACTACAGGAGTACTTGTAACAGAGAACGTACTATTATTTACAAAAGTAATTCCAGCATTCACAGTAAGCTTCGAACAAACAAGTGGTACAGTGCTAGTATAATTTGCTGCTATAATTGCGATTTGTGTCGCATCAGGTGCACCTGCACTCCATGAAGTACCATTCCAAATGGTAGTAGCAGATGGTGTAGCTGCAGCTGATGTAATAGTAGCACCCGTTCCAGAACTATTTCTTGCTGCGATGGTAAAGGTGTATGAAGTACTGTTAGTTAAACCTGTAAAAGTATATGGATTAGCGGTAATTCCAGTTCTTACAATATTTGAACCCGAAGAAGGAATTGCTGTAATAGTGTAATCAATAATAGCGCCACCACCATTACTTGCAGGGGCGGTATAAGCAATATATACTTGACCATTATCAGCAGTAGGTGTGACACTTGCAGGTGCATCGGGTAGTGCAACAAATGCAAATTGATTTCCGATTACATACAAACTTGCGGTAGAAGTAGGAAATACTAAACCTGTTTTAGTTACCGTAAATGGATCACTGCCACTTACAGCACTCAAAGAAGACTCAGAGTAAGCACTACTTGCATAAGTTCCTAATACAACACCAGAATTTGTATACCCATTAGCTTCATTAGCCGAATTATATTGGAAAGTTACATTAGAAGTATAAGCTCCACTTGCTAATAAAGTCCACTGAAGAGCCACTGTATTTGCAGCAACTTGAGGAGTATGTGATAAAGTTCCTGAAACACTAATTGTAACAGCATTGCTTGTTGCTGTTGTAAATTGTATTGGAGTATATGAAGTAAGTGAGTTACCCACAGGTACAGTTGTATTTGAAGCCAAAGAGTTTAGCTTCAAGCTACTGCTATTACTATTGGTAACTATGTAATTACTACTATTACCAATTACAGAATTTGTAATTAATTGATAAGGACCTACAACAAGATCACCTCCAATTAGATTTACAGCTCCATTTACAGATGTACCACTTCCTAAATAAATATTTTCTCTTGCAAAGGCTGCTGTAGCTGTTGCCACAGAACCTGCATAAGTGAATACAGCAGGTGTTCCAGAGAAACTTCCTGCAGCTGTATAGGTACCACTATTTACAGTAGGTGCAACACTACCACTATATCCTGCAGTAGTTACATTGTATACATTACTACCATAAGTTACATAGCTACCTGCCGAATAGGAAACTACATAATTTGTTCGAGTAGCACTCCAAGGTGTTCCCAAAGAGATTGTTGGAAGCGAAGAATAACCATTACCCACATAATTTACTGTTATACCAGTAACAGCACCACTTGAAACAGAAACAGTTCCTGAAGAAGCAAAACCAGTAAACTGCCATGTTACAGAACCATCAGTAATTGAAGGACTATATTCTTGTGGACCATAAGAAGCTGTACTACTTGTTCCTGCAACAGTACAGGTATATAGGTTACTATTACTTACTACTTGTTGTCCAACAGTATACGCAGTACCTGTTGCCCACGGAGTACCAATCACCACTGAAGGGGCAGTCGTATATCCTGAACCTCCAGTATTTACAGCAATAGATGCGATAGTATTTGCATTGATAGTTAAACCACTAACAGAAGTTGCAGGCAATTCAGTACCTGTTGTCCCCTTACCTTGAATGTAAAGCATATTCACTGAACCTGCAAAGTTTGGAGCCACATCAAAAGCACCACTTGACCTAATTACTGTCGAACCATTTGCAAGAGTCAAACTGCCTGAATTTGTAATATTTCCATTCCACAAGAAAGCATTACCATTTATCGTAGCTGAAGAATTAATAATTAACGGACGCGCTGCATTAACATTTACAATTAAATTCTTCAATACAGTTGAAGAAGTAGGTAATTCAAGTCCAGTAGTAATTGAACCTGTTGCTAAATCAAGGTATTGAACACTGATATTACTTGTATAAGTAGGCGCACTACTCATGACTCCACCTGTACGAATAACAGTAACACCGGTGCCAAGTGTCAAATTTGAACCGCTTAATGTTCCTGTAGTTAAATTAAGGTACCCATTATTGGCAATAGTAACAGCTGCAGAACATGTTACCGTATTAGTACCATTAATGGTAAGGTATCTGATAAGTCCCCCAGTAAATACATTTGGAATTGTGGTCGCTACCGTATTTGTATAAATTAATTGACTGTAAGTACCCGTAATATAATTGCCATTAACATCAGTAACTGTATTAATTAAACCGCCACTTGCATTAATAGTTGTACTTCCACTACCAAAAGTCAATTTCATTCCATTCAAATACAAAGTGCCACTTGTTAAATTCAATGTATTGCTGATTGCAATAGAATTGGTAATAGCAACACTTCCTCCATTCAATGTCATTCTATTGAGGGTATAAACACCTGCACTAAGAGGCATGACGGTTGTACCACTTGTAAATACCAATTCAGAGCCTGTATTACCTGTCCCGCCAAATACCCCATTTGTACGGAGGATATTATTTCCAGCAAAAGTCAATGCCTTACCATTTAAACTGAATGTGGTATATCCATATAAGTTAATGGTATTGCCAATAGTGAATGCACCACCCATATTTACAGTAGCACCCGAACCACTTGTTCCTCCCAATAAAGTAAGGTTATAAACTGAACCGCTAAATAAGTTAGCAGGTAAGGTGATTGTTCCAGTGTTGTTAAAGGCCACAATACTACTAGTTGTACTCGCATTAATAGCACCCGAAGTAACAACAGGGACGGCTACTATAGTCAAGGAATCTCCATCAACATTTAAGTTCCCTGCTGTTAAGGTCAAAGTATTATTGACTGTCACATTTCCTAGCTGAGTTACCCCTGCAGTATTATTGATCGTTAAATTATATAAGGTAACAGCAGGAATGTTTTGAGCTGAACTACCGTTGAAAGTTACTGTACCTGTTCCAGGATAATAGGTACCATTATTAGTCCATGTTCCTGAAACTCCGAAACTACCTCCTGTAAGTGTATCCCCACTATTGATGGTCAAATTCTTGAAAGAAGTAGTACCTGAACCGGAGATCGTGGAAGTACCTGTAATCAAGACTGTACTTGAAGTACTACCAGAAAATGTACCAGTATTTACAAAATTACCATTAACAGTGAGGGTATTTCCACTTTGCAATATCACTGTATTTCCAGAACCGATAGTCAGACCTGCAACAGAAGGAGAGACTTCAATTGACAAATCAAAACTTCCAGATTTAGCGATTGTTGCTGCATCTGATGAGCTAGGAACTGAACCAATATTCCAGTTTGCTGCATCATTCCAATCAGTACTTGAAGCACCTGTCCATACATAACTCACGGCAGGTAATGTCCAATTGGTATTATTACCATTATTTGTAGCATTCGTAGGAACTATGACAGTACCATTTGTATTGTTACTACCACTAACTGCGATAAAATCAATATTCCTAGTTCCTGCAGGATTAATATTTGCTTGCGCAGCAGAACTTGATACGATAGACAATAATTGTCCAGAAGCACCTGACAATGTTAACGTTCCTGCAAAGTTCTGAGTTTGACTAGAAGGGAAAGTGATGACATCGGCTAATGAAACCGATTTAGTAAAATTATTGAAGGAAGTAGAACCTGTAATTGACTGACTCGTACCATTCAATACTACTGTACCGCTATTTGCATTGTAGGAGCCACCTGAGTTATTCCAATCGCCACCTACAGTAAAATTGCCTGAAGGCGCATTGAAAGTACCTCCGCTGATTGAGAATGAACCGAGTATTGTTAATGTACTTGGAGCGGTAACTGAACCCGCAGTTACTGCCAAACCATACAGATTTGCATTATTTGTACCCAAAGTGGCCGGTAATGTATAATTATACCCAATACTTAAGGTATTTCCAGCGTTTACTGTGTAAGTTCCTGTTGAACCAGGTGTGAATGCAGTTGAAACAGCAACTACTCCTGCCCCAAGTGTTCTATTACCAACACTTGCAGCCGATGCATTTAAAATAGTATAATTACCTGCAACAATGGTTTGTGAACTCGTACTGTTATAATCGACTTCAAAAGTATAGGTCCGACCTGAAGTTAATGGAGTAGAAGAAGTATTGGTATTCAGCTGCAAAACGCCTGTTCCACTTGTTGTAAAATTACCAGTTATGGAAGCACTACTTGTTATTAGTGTACCATTCACGGTTAATACGCCATTTACAGCATAGGAGGCACTTCCCCATAAGGAAGAAGTACTTCCACTATTTATGCTTAAATTATTGAAGACATTGGTTCCTTGAGGCAATGTTTGGGTACCTGATCCGTTAAATACAACATTAAAGCTCCAAGTAATTCCCGCACCTAAGGCACCTGAACTATTCAATACAGCAGTAGAAAGTGTACCATTACCTGTAGTAGTCAATGATGTTCCCGTTGAAATGGCGTTCGTTCCCATACTTAAGTAACTTCCTGCATTGTGAATATCAAGAGTTCCATTTACCACAATGCTTCCAGTAGCTGTAATAGTTCCACTAGTGTTACTAATTGTCAATCCATTATTAAAAGTAGCAGAAGCTATTGACTGTCCACCCGCAGCATTATTATATATAACCGCAAAAGTCCAGTTCCTACTTGATGTAAGAGCAGGAGAGGTAGTATTTTGTGTTTTAAGTGTTCCTGTTCCACTAGTAAAATAACCAAAAACTAGGTTATTTGATCCACTTGAAGTACCTGTGGCATTAGTTGAAATAGTGACAGTTGTAGATCCAGGGGTATAAGCAGTTACAACAGTATTCACAGACATACCAAATCCTACAATTTGCTGACCTACAACAATATTTGCATTAGCTGCAGCAAGGGTAACTGTATTAGTTCCGCTAGTGATTGACCCTGCACCTAAGGTAGCTTGTGTGAAGGTGGTACCCGTCAATTGATAGGTACTCATATCTAATGTAGCACCACTTGCTATATTTATATTACTACCTATTGCTATTGCACCTCCTGCAGTTACAGTGGATGTAGTATTTGTGATAGATAAATAGGCATAAGTAGCAGCAGGAATAGTTTGAGCGGTAGTACCATTAAATGTTACTGTTCCACCTGAGGCAGTATAGGTACCACTTTTTGTGAAGGTACCAGAGATACTGAAATTCCCCCCCGTGAGTGTTTGACTTGAATTGATAGTTAAATTATTAAATTGGTTGGTACCTGAACCAGATATTGCAGCACTTGTTGCAATCACCACTGTACTAGTCGGATTGCCTGTGAATGAACCAGAATTTGATATAGTTCCATTCAATGTAAGTGTCTGTCCGTTTAGAAGTGTAACATCATTACCCGCACTAATACTGATACCAGCAACTGTAACGGAGGTTTCTATTGCCAAATCATTAGCTCCTGTTTTTGTAATCGTAACGGCATCAGTTGAAAGCGGTACACTTGCAGGAATCCAGTTTGCAGCATCATTCCAGTCCGTACTGCTTGCACCTGTCCAAACAGGACCCGCTGAGAATGTCCAACCAGTATTATTACCTCCATCGGTTCCATTAGTGGCTAAAATATTACTACCTGTATTATTATTATAGCTAACAGAAACATACCTAACTAGGGCTGAGCCAGTCAAATTGATGTTTGCAACAGAACTTCCAGTACTAGAAGCAATCGTCAATAATTGTCCTGAGGCACCATTTAAAGATAGAGTTCCCGCAAAACTTTGAGAAACAGCAGCAGGGAAAGTTAGGGTGGCAGCAGTAGCCACACTCTTTGTAAAGCTATTGAATGCGGTAGAACCTGCGATAGTTTGGTTGGTACCATTTAGTACAACTGTTCCGCTATTATGTGTGAAAGTTCCATTATTACTCCAATTGCCTGCAACATTAAAATTACCAGAAGGTGCAACAAATGTCGCTCCGCTATTAATTGTAAAATTACCACCTAAAGTCAGTGTAGAAGGTGCAGTGATAGTTCCTACAGCTATCGTTAGATTATTATAATTGAGTGTAGGTAAGGTTTGTGTAGATCCTAAACTAATGGTACTACCTGTTGTGGTAATTGTACCTGCACCAGGTGTGAATGTTCCCCCTACGTAAATAATACCAGAACTCGCTAAAATTCTGTTTGCACCAGTAAGGTTTAAATTTCCATTATAAGTTCCTGCTACAGGATATTGTATTGATGAAACATTATTATAATCAACTTCAAAGCTAAAGGTAGCCCCTGAAGGTAAAGGAGGATTTACAGTACTGATAGTTTGAAGAATTCCCGATCCAATCGTATTAAAACCAACACCACCAGAAAGAGCGGTAGCGCTACCAGTTCCAGTAGTAAAAATACATCCTGAATTAATAGTCAATGTTCCATTGATTGTGGCACTAGTATATAATGAAACAGCAGCAACAGTGTTAGCTATAATCAAATTATTGAAAGTATTTGTTCCTCTAGGCAAGGTTTGAGCAGCAGCACCATTGAACATAATATTAAAGTTCCAAGTTTGGCCTGTAAAATAGGGAGTTGTCAAAGCACCTGACCCTGATGTATTTTGAGAAGAAAGGGTTCCATTACCACTTGTGGAAAATGGAAAGCCACATGTTAAGAAACTAGTTCCCATACTCAATGAACTGTTGGCATTTGTTATATCCAAATTACCATTTACTGTAAAGGATCCACCTGCAGTATTAGTGCCGCTTGTATTACTTACTTTAAGTCCAAAATAACTAGTTGAAGTAGGGATGGTTTGTCCACCAGTGGCATTATTAAAGTTAATTGTAAACGTCCAAATCTTACTCGTATTAATTGGAGTAGTAGAAGTATTTTGAGTAAGTAAAGTACCCGATCCTAAAGTTGCTGATCCGAATGAAATAGCATAGGTGTTCGTATTACCACTAGAAGCTGTAGCAGCCTGAGAAAGAGTTACTGTAGTCGTATTAAAGGTAATGTTTCCAGTTACAGTAGCTGTAGGAGCATTGTTTAGTGTTATGGAAGAGCCTGATATACCAATAACTACCGTACTTGCTGGAATATTAGTCCCAACTACAGATTGACCTACCACGATTCCTGTTGCAGAAGCTACTACAATCGGGTTAGTTGTTCCTGTGGATGAAGTAGTAGTAGTAGCAGCAGTAGCAGAAGACACCGCAGTTACAGTTGTGCCTAATGGAATGAGGTTGTTTAAAAATACTTGCTGACCCACCGCAATATTTGCATTAGTACCTAATACAACTGTAGTTGTATTTTGAAGACCACCTGCTAAAGTATTTTGAACATAACTAGTACCGCTATTAGTAAGTGCATAAGTTGTCATATCAAAGGTTGCTCCAGAGGCAATATTTATACCACTACTTACCGTAATGTTACCGCCTGCTGTTACCGTTGCAGTCGTATTAGTAATCGATAGATTAGAATAAGTTCCAGCAGGAACGGTTTGAGCAACAGTGCCAGCGAAAGTTAACGTGCTACCACTTGATATGGTACCAAAAGTTGGATTAGTAGCAGTTTGATTGATCAAATTACCTGTGCTTGACACATTAATTGTTCCAGTAATTGAATATCCTGATGGAATCGTCAATGATGCTGCATTGGTACCATCACCTAACTGTATAGAAGATCCAGAACCAGAAACAGTCCAACTTCCTCCACCACCTGTTGTTAAAGAAGCAGAAACTGTACCTCCGATAACGAAAGTCTGTGCTGCACTTACAAAATCACTAGGAGCAGTTCCAGTACCGTTAACATTCATACCCCAACTTGAAGTGCTATTTAGTGCCCCTGTTCCGTTGTAATAGAAAACACTTGCTTGTGGTGCAAAAGTAAGAGAACGATAAAGTCCACCACTTGATACTGCAAAAACAGTCTCTGTTGGGCTAGCACTAAAATTACTAGTAGGACCCGCAGCATCTACAATACTCAATAATTCACCTGCTTTTGTTGTGACTGAGTTAGGCGCATTTCTAATCGCATATATAGTTGCAGAAGATGCAGAAGTGGCAGTAACAGCTACACCTTGATATTGATCGGCAGAAACGCCATATCCACCCAATGAAATCCAATTGGTTCCATTATTATAATATTTCAGTAATCCATAATAAGCAAAAGTTAAAGCAGCACCACTGCTAACATTAATAGCGTTAGATAATGTTAATGTTGTTCCAGAAACATTCGTAATCCAGGTATTTGCAGGAATACCCGAACCCACAACAACTTGTCCCTTCACCAAATTAGTTGCTGAAACAACACTCAGTGAAGTTGTAGAAGTAGCGGCTGATGCAGTTGTTTGTTGACCAGAAAAAGTAATCAAAGATGTTGTTGCTCCAGTAATTGCCTTATTGATTGCTGGAGAAACAGTAACCTTTGCTGAATAAGTCAAAGTAGCACCCGTACCTGTAGTAGTTCCTGTCAATACAAAGTGAGTTGCATCTGTTATAGAACCAACTGTCGCACCAACAGACACTCCAGTTCCAACTACTCCCATACCTACAGCCAAACTACCCGTTGCAGAAACTGTAATTGTTGGGTTTGTACCAGCTGTCCAAGTTGCCGCTTGTGTAGAGGGAGCAGCAGTAAATGCAGTAACTGTAGTATTACCTACAATACCACTACCTGAAACAAATTGTCCAACCGCGATTCCAGTACCCGAATTCACCCATAATACAGTTGCATTTAAAGCGGCATTTGCAGTAACATAAGTACTATTACTAGTAACGGTTCCACCTTGTTCACATACATATAATACATCGGTATTGTTTTGGCTTACTATATTAAAATGGCTAGGGCTTGTTGGGACTTGACTATTTGTACCAAAAGTAAACGCAGTTGGAGTGACAGTTGAAGTAGGAATACTACTACTATTATTAATAACCGCCAATTTATTTCCACTTCCACTACTCATATATATTTTATTGTTATAAGGGAAGTAATATCGAGCCGATGTGCTTGTTGAACCTACTGCAACATTAGTGAGTGAGCCCGATGTACCGGTATAAGCACCTGAAGGGGCAGAGGCAGCACTATTATAGTATTGTAAGGTATTTTCTTTTGAACCCAACAAGAAATTGACTCCATCATTTGTGAAGGCAGCTCTAGGCTCAGACTGATTAGCATACATTGGGAAGGTGGATATGAATATCGGATTTGTTCCAGAACCAGTTGCATTTGCACTCAAGGTAATAGAATTTCCTCCACTATATCCTGTTATTGTTGTTCCAGCAGCGATATTCGTTCCAAATACATAATAGGTAGTTCCGGCAGAAGGGGTAAATGAACCACTCAGTAAGGAAACACTAGATACAGCCGTGGTAGCATTTGTTGTCCCGGTGGCAATTGCTAAATTTGAAGAAGGAGTAACAAAAGTTAAATTCGGGGAAGTAGTAGAAGTAGAAGCCGCTGATAAAGTTAAATAAGGAGAGAAACTGATAGTTGCTCCAGTGCCAGTTGCACTTGCAGATAAAGTAAAGGAAGATGCTCCAATTGCAGATATGTATGCGTTAGCGGGTATCCCAGTACCAGAAACCATAAGTCCAGGAACCAAGCCTGTAATGTTACAATTTATGGTAGTGGAATTTGCAGTCCAAGTTGCAGCGACACTACTTGGAGCAGCAGACATTGAGCTTACAGTAGTACCTGTTGTAATTCCTGGACCAAAAACATATTGCCCAACAGCAATCGTACCATAAAGCATAGAAGTATTATATCCTACAGTCGTAAAAGTAGTCACTGAAGCAGCCTGTACAGCTGCATTTGGAGGAGTCACAGGAGGTGTGAACAATGTATAAGTACCATCATACTTTACCCTTGCGATTGTACGAGGGAATCCAATACTAGATGAAGACCACGCTACGTTTGAATTTGAATTCAAATAACCAGGATAGGTGATATACTGCCCATTTGTTGACAGGCTAAGCCTATTCTCATCCATTGAAGTTCCTGAGCCCCAAATACTAGCACCAAAACTAGGTGCAGAAGTGGTAGGTGCAACAGCTGGCAATATAACAGTACGTTGAAAAACTCCAGACGTATTATATTCATCCAAATAGGTTTGTGCGCCATAAGAACCGACAGAAGTTGTGCCTAATCGTAATACAACTAAGTTGCCTGTACCAAATGATTGTGCAAATCCAGAAGTGTATCCCAATACACAGGCAAAAAGAATAAGGAGAAATTTACCTTTCATAAATGAGTGTTTGTTGTTGAAATTATTATTCATATAGAGAACCGTTTTAAACTAAAAATTTATTTTAAAAATTTGATATCCTAAGGGTATGTTTATTTGTAAGTAATTTATTGCAATCGTTTTAAGCTATGGCAAAATAGCATTTCCAAAAATAGAAAATATTTGTTGAAAATAGTATCAATTTTATTTATTAACCATAGCAGCATTTTATTTTTCTTAAAAGTAATTCCATTAAAACAAGTGCTAATGTGAATTCCGACTAGATTTATAAAAAAAAATTCAACCGTCATGTTTAACTTTATTATCAAATTAAAATGAATCTACTAAATAACTCTTAATAGCAAACGACTTTACAGCATTTAATACGAATATTATTTATTCACCCCCCAATTAAATGGTATTTTTTTTAGATAAAATAAAGAATAGTCAGAGTGCAACAAAACTTCCCGAAAGTTTTGAACTTTCAGGATGCTTGATGTAACACTCCATACCAACACTATCAATTAGTATACGCCTTATAAAAATGTCGTTATCCAAAACATCTTCCCATTACTATTATGTATCCTGTTCGTCATACTAACTTTTGATGGACTTTTTTATCCGTTTATTGCTTATTGAAATTCAAATTCCTTGCTTATCTTACAATTCGTTATTTTGTTATAAATAAATAGTGTATAAATAAATGGTTTACCCTTAGTAGGAATTGAAATTTATCTTTTGTTGCTATTCATGAGGGTTTACCACAAGGATTTATTATTTGTAATTGCTCAGATTCTTCTATTTTATTAGAAAACTTTATGTCCCTTGTCTTTTTATTGTTTCCCTTGTGGTAAAACCTCCTGAGTAGTAACAACCACTTTATTTTTATTTTAATCCAAAGAATTTCTATTGGGTTTAAATTTGGGCTAATTGATTTATTCAACTCAACCTTTGGTTTTCATCCCTCTATTTTTGGCTCATTCACCCTACCCAACAATTTTTCTATCCAAATTATTGATTCAGTTATGGCGATTAATGAATCAAGTAGCCATCTAGCTCATTCAGACGAATGTCTGATTGAATGAGTCACCCTGCTGATTCAATTATTGAGCAAAATGCCCCTTAAACAAGCCGAATAAATAGAGCAGAAGGATAGTAATTTAGTTCAAAATACCCACAGATTCAACGAGATACCTATCTGAGTGGTTCAGTGGGCAATATCATCCATTCAGATGGGTCAACCTTTGAGAGAGCTAGACCGAGGAATCAATTATCGACCCGACTGAGTAAAGGAGACACCCGCATAATTCATTTTTCGAACACCACTTTTGAGGCATTTAAAAATAGTTAAACAAAATATTTACTACTTTTTGAAGAAGTCAGTTTTATTCTGTGTCACCTTTTACTAACTAATAGTCAATTTGTTTACCCAAATAAAAAAAATATTGACTTATTTGTGTAAAAATATAAAAAAAAAGATTAATTAAAATTTAAGGTAAACTAATAATGGTAGTTTTGAAAAGTACTAAACGATAAGTTTTATGATACACGAATCTTATTTACCCAAAACAAATTTGGGACAAATGAAATGGATGGACAAATTTTCCACGGGTTTAACAATCCATGGCCCAGCATTGGGAGTTACCCCAGCCATTGTCACCTCAACAAGGGCTGATGCAGATTTTTTAGCCGGAGTTCTTAGCTATCTAAATGGCTCTGAAGGGTACGTGAATAAGTTGGTAACGTTTAAAGATGAATTATTAACTGGTGATAGTACCGTAATGGCAGATATTCCTGCTTTTTCTGAAATGCCAACACATGTGGCGGTATTGCCAGGAATTCTGAACAGGGCTACGAAATTAGTGACTGTTTTAAAAACAAAAAATCTTACTCCTGCCATGATTCAGGATATGGGTCTTGAAGGAAACGAAAAAACTTTTGATTTTGATAATATTGTCGTAAATGCAAAAGTGGTTATTAAAAGTTATCATGCTTATTTATTTTGGAATCATCAGGGAACCGATGCCGTTGACATAAAGTGTGACTATGGTGATACACTTGGAATGATTCCTGTAGGAAGAATCACTAGTGTCAATTATATGGAACCACGCCTTCCAGCTTCAGGAGTACATTCCATTTACAAATACTTACTTAGATATGTTGTTAAGGATGAACAGGTAGGAAATTGGACTGAAATAATTAGCATTGCGATGAAGGGAATGTAATTCTAATGGTTAGTTGTTAGTAAAAAATAAAAGCATATTAAAAGGGCAACTTCTTCTTGGAGTTGCCTTTTTTGTTTTTATTTTTTTTGTAGAAAATTATAAAAGTTGGATTCGAAACTTCCCATTACTGTTATATAGAGACAGTCATTAGAGATACTCAAGTTTTTGAGATAACATTGTAGCTGACTTTGAATTATCAGCAAGACTTTCTCACTGTGATTATTCAATTGCAAGCAACTCAAACATTTCGTTACTACTCAGGTATATTCACCACTAGGAGCATCAGGTTTTGAACAAAGAAACACAGGGAACTGTATACTCTATAGATTCTTACCTGTCAATTTTTAAAAAAAAATCTAGTGATCCTTGATTTTTCTTCGTTGCCCATGTGGTAAAACCTCCAGAGTAGTAACAACATTTCAATCCTACTTCGAAGACTTCTGTCTGAAAGGTTTATTTACTATTAGAATCATACTAATTATAAACGCTGACTTATACCATAAACATGAGGAATATAATAAAATAAATTGTGAAACTTGTATCTGACGTAAGTGTGTTGTGCATGAGTGTGTGTGTGTGTGTGTTTACGAAATAAAAATAACTTATAACGTACATCTTCCTAATCAATTCTCCATTATCAATTTCACATAGGGGTAATTCAATTTATTTTCGTAATATTCATTTATTTAAAGGTCGATGTTATTGAACTCTATATTTATATCATTGAATAATTGATTTGAATGAAAAAAGTTACCCTATTTATAATTCTTTCTTTGGCTTTTATAAAGTCTCAACTTGTTTATGCTCAAGGTGATTTAGAAACAGTTCCAACTACTTGGACTGTAGCAAAAGGCACGCTTACTACCGACACTAATCACTATCGATTGGGCACAAACTCGGTCGCTTGGAAATGGAAGGCAAACGATACATTAACTGTAACAGATATTCAATTCAACCCTTCTCTACTATTCGATTATAATTACAACACATTCGATGTGGGACTCTACAATACTGCCTTTAACTCTTCGGATAGCCTCGTCATACAATTATTTGATAATTACAATAGGTTACGCTATTATTTTTCCGTTCATTTGAATTATAAAGGGTGGTTTGAGATAATCAGGAGTTACCGATACGATATGTATAAACCCAAGAAATCGCCTACCACAACTGATTCTATTACGACTGCCTTATTAATTGCCCCTCAAAAAGGCAGTGGTCAACTAAATTTTGACAATGTCAATTGGATTAATACACATAAAAACACACCGCTTACTTTGATGATGCCTGACACAATTATAAAAACAGGCAACAACATTCCGCCTTACGACCCTATTACCATTTATAATCTTTCGCCAAATATTCCAATCACTACACCTACAGCAAGTGAATTGGCCGATCTACAAACAATTAGGAAGTCATTCTTATCAGATATGACAACAAGTCCAAATGCTACGGCTAAGAAAAATGCAAATACATTCTTTACAGACAACGGCTATTCGATAAATACAGATGGCACAGTAAAAGGAACACCACTTTTTGGTTATCCACAGGGGGCAGGAGGTCGTTTTACTAGTTTCACTACCACTCTTCAAACATTTACCTACAGTTGGTATAAGACAAAATCAGATACTGCTAGCCTGAATAAGGCAATCATCATGCTTAGGTATTTATTGGACAATGGAAATTTTGCAGGAGGTAATTATCGAATTGGTCCCTACGACGCACTTGAACTATATACTTCATTGGCAGTATTAAACTCCACGCTGTATGCTAAGGATTCTGTGCTATTTAATGGGCTTGCCAATTACGTGAAATGGCAGTGCACTTTTGGAGCAGCATGGATGCCTTCGTCTCTGAATAGTCCTTTATATACAGATAATTTGCGGGAAGAAATTACCGGTTACCTTGCCTATCCACTTTTTTTAATCCGTGATACTGCCACTGCTATCCAAAACCTTAAAGGATTTAATCAGTTGTTGCAGATTTTTATGCGTCCCACCGACGGTGTTGAAGACAATATAAAGGTAGACGGTTCGGTATTTCACCACTTATCCCATTATTACAATTATACTGAACCACTTTTTACCAATCTTTCAAGGTGGTTATACCATTTAAGATATACTCAATTTGCACCCTCCTTTTCAACTTACAAATACATTAGGGATGCAGCTTATAATTTTTTCTTACAAGAAAATACCTTTAGCACTACTTATGGTAATAAGGGTGAATCACAACAATCTTCTTTCAAAACCAATTCTTCTTTTCTATGGCGACTTTCCTTGCTAGGCAAGGGAATTACAGGCACCACTAATGATTATAAGATTGGTTGTGCCTATAATAGACTGTTTCCAACAACACCCGTCACTGCGTTGCCGATAGCGACTTACCCTGCCGAACCGTTTCCATCAGGATTTATTCAGATGAACTATGGTACAATGGGTATTTACCGAAAAAATAATTGGATGGCTACGGTTAAGATGTTGAGCCCTAACTTTTGGGGATCACAATGTGGCTTGGTAGGCGATAATGGACAAAGGAGGGATGTTTATAGCCGATATCTTGGATATGGCAGCATGGACATCCAATATAAAGGAGGCCTAGATTCGTCGGGCTATTCGTTTGACAACTATAAATACAATAACGGTTATGACCATAACTACCCTAATGGGGCAACAACTATAGTGTTGGACTACGATTCTTTGGAGTGTAATGAGAATTATGGTACTGAATTTTCTAATTCAGGTTCTTTAGCAGGTTCGTTAAGTTTTACCAACAGGGATACTAGTTTTTCATTCAAAACAAAGGGGGATTATGGATTGAGTGCCATGAGTTTTCAACAGGCTCCCTACGGATTCAACGGAGGTTGCCGTGGCCCTAGAAGAAATACAACTTTTACATTTCAAAAAAGTTGGTTTGGTTTCGACTCGATTATTGTTTGCCTAGGCTCAGGAATTTCAAACAATGATAATCTATATACGACTGCAACTACTTTATTCCAATTGACTGATAGTGCTAAGACTATCTATATAAATAAAATTGCCAATAATTCGTTTCCCTTTTCTACCAAGTATCAGGGGAAATCGCCTTATCAGTTGATATCGCCATTTGGAACAGGGTATTATATTAAGTCGAACGACACTTTGAATATTACAGTTGACAATCAACAATTTTCTTTGAATCCAGGCAATGTACCTAACACTTCAGATGGAAATTGGGCAAAGGTTTGGTTGGATCATGGAAAGAAACCTAAGAATAAAGGATACGAATATGCTGTACTCCCATCAGCTACACCAACCACCTTGTCACGATTTGCAGACAGTATGAGCCAAACTTCTTCTGCCTATTATCAGGTAAAACAAGCAAATGCTTCGATGCACTATGTCTATTATCGTCCTAAAGCCATTCATGGATATGCAGTTTTTCAATCATTAACAAACATTCCAGATGTTAAAAGTCTGCTGAAAGCAACAGATAATCCTTGTTTGTTCATGGCATCAAAATCGAACGATACGATGCAATTGACATTGGTCAATCCCAATCCAAATCTTCAAACTACCACTATACGATCTAATATAACCGGGCAATATATCAGCAAATCTGTACCTACCCCTATTCAAATAACAATCAGGGGTAAATGGAAATTTATCAGTGCTGATACTGCAATTACAATTTTAGGCACAACAGATTCCACCACCACATTAAAAATAATTACCCAATTCTCTCTTCCTAATGACGCCCTTTTGAAATTAGATACGGGTACTTTATTAAGTAATAAACCTGTTGATACCTTTCATTTACCTGCAAGGGGAAATACAATTGAGACAATTAGGATTTTTCCTGACCCCGTATTTGGCAAGACAGCCATCAACATTCAATTTAATTCGCCTGAAATAAGAAATAATCTATGGGCAGAAATCATAGACTTGAATGGAAAATGTGTTTATAAAACAACGTTTAATGCCCTGAGAGGAGCAAATTTTATCAAATTAAGTTCGAGTACTTTTTCAAAAGGTACATATATAGTGAGGCTGTCAGGTAAATTGATGCACCCCATCATTAGCAGGTTTATGGTGGATTGAGAAATTGCCATTATTAATCACTCACCTTACGCAATAATTAATAAAGGTTATTAAGTCTAATTTATATTCTTCAACACAAAGACACAAATACTCAAAGTAGCACAAAAAAAAAAGGAATTATTGATACTAATGAAGTGATTTTAAAGAACTTAGAGCCTTTGCGACTTAGTTTCTTTGTGGCAATAGAAATAAAAAAAGACAAAAAGCATTTGATTCAATCTATTGCGTAAGGTGAGCTAGTAACTAAAAACAATAAAACTAAAACATTTACTTTTCACACCACAAACCAACCAATTTTCCCACTTTACCCCTCCTTCGCTTTACCAACCCTAAATACTAAGAATCTTATAATAATCTTATTGAATAGTATAACATTTGCGTCTTTCACCCACCCCACCTTTGCAATGTGATAAATCAGTCACAAGAAAAATATAAAATAATGAACACTACTCAAGTAGCAGGTAACTGGAACGAACAAAAAGGTAAACTCAAACAACGCTTTGCTGAACTTACCGACAATGACTTACTGTTTATGGAA
>CANCPA010000088.1 GCA_947379895.1 Chitinophagaceae bacterium
ACAACGTTCCCGAATCAAATCTTCTTTCATCACAAAATGTTTCATTTTGCAGAATAATGTTGATAACAAAAACGAAGTATTATTTATTTTGCTTACTAAATAGTGGAGAGTTCAGACTCCATTCTTTTCTATAAGGGAAAAAGATTTCCTGATTTTTAGTAAAGGTAATTGGCAACCAAACATAAGAACACCGACTGAAATTATTAGTGTTATGTCTTTCAAGCATTATTATGGAAATATTAGAATTATCCTGAACCCTAAATGCATTCGTACTTTGAGTATTATAAGTAGATTCAATTCCATCTCCAATACAAGGATTACCCACTTCAGTCCAAGTTCCCATTATTTGGTTTGCTTTATACACTTTTGCTGCATTCGACTTCCAACCTGAAACATCTGAAGTAACCAAATAATATAGATTATCATGCTTTATTATGACGGGTGCTTCTCTGCGTTTAGCAATATCAATCTTAGTCCATTGACTTGTGGAAGATAAAAAATCATCCGAAAGTTTAACCACATGCAGACATCTTGTTCCATCTAACTCCTTTCTGTCAAAAACGAAATAAGCAGTAGAATCATTTTCCATAAACAATGTACAATCCTTTACAGCACCATCTTCATTAATTGGCCGATGATAACCCTTGAAAGTGAATGGACCTGTAATTTTATCTGCTACGGCAACACCTGCATCTGCATATCCCACAGCCTGACCATGATTGCCTGGATAGCCAACGTAATGAAACCACATTACATATTTATTAGTTTTTTTATTGAAGATAATCTTTGGTCTCTCCATCCGCATAGGTCCGCGTAAAGCATTGTTCTTATCAGTTGAAGTTGATAAAACAACTCCTTCATATTTCCAATCATGCAGATTCTTAGAACTATACAAATTAATGCCAACAGTGGTAGCAGCACCATTATCTTCTCCTTTACTTTGTCCAAGCGGACGCAAAGCAAGTCCATACCAATAATAAACCCCATTTACGTTAATTACACCACCATCATGTGCATTAATCAACTGCCCACGATTATCGAGCCATTCGATATTTTCATTAAATCCCCCATTTTCAAACTTGATTGTATCGCCAATCATAGTATTAGAGAATGAGTTATTTGTTATCAAACTAAAGAATGATACCACAAATAATACTTTGAATTGCTGTATTTTTAAATATTGATTCAAAAACTGAAACATATCATCATTACAATTTTAATTAGAAAATTCTAGTCAATAGATTTATTGATTTTAACAAAAACAAGGTCTAATTGCAGTTTGCTTTTAAAGAGTATCTTCTTATTCATTTAGCAAGATTTTGTTTTAAAAAATTATCAATTATAAAAAATCATTTACCTATTTAAAAGATAATGGAATCCTACAATTGCAGGATTCCATTACTTCTTTTTTCTCTATTATAATTTAAACCAATATCCAAATATGTTATTTATTTAAATAAGTAATCACATAATACGCAAACCTCATTCCTCATATTTCATAGTTCATACTTCAATTGAACCTAGTCTTTACTAAACTTAAGTGAATTCACCACTCCTTGTTTAGCCCTGATAACTAATAGGTATTCACCTTTAGCTAAATGGGTTACATCAATTGTCTTTGTAATTACTCCGTTTTGTAATGACACTCGCAATAATTCCCTACCCGACATAGCTACAATTGAGGCATCTACATTTCCGGAAGGCTCACTTAAAAGAAGTGTCAATTCATTCTTAACTGGGTTAGGGTAAATTTTATAAGATGCAGCACTCTCAGAACTAGAAGAAATCGTTTTGCTATAGGCAATTTGACCATCCTTTTCAACAATTTTCAATCTATAAAATACAGTTGAGTTGTTATTAGCTATATCAATTGAACCATAATTATTAATTCCAACAGACTTTTTCGAATCAACTGAAGTAAGTGTAATGAAGTTTACTCCATCGATGCTTTTTTCTAATAAGAAATAACTAATATTTACCTCATTTGTAGTCGACCAATTAATAGTAGAGATTCCATTTTTGTTGGAAGCAGCAAAATTTAGAACTGTTAAAGGAAGCGTGACAGCAGAAGGATGTCCCTTTAGCATTACATTTTTAAGATAAGCAAAACGAGGGGCACTTGTAGAACCTACTCCAAAATATAATCTGAAAGTCAAAGAATCTTTAGGATTAATAGTGATACTAGAATCAGGCATAAAGCGTAAAATAGAATCGTTGTTTCCAGCAATTTTGCCCAAAACAGCAGGATGAGCGAAGGCTCCATAATTACTTGCAGGTAGTCCTAAACCAGAAGTTCCCACACCACTTGCTATATCAGTAGAATCCTTTTTTGTAAACCCTGACCTTGAATAAACTACTGCCATGGTACCATTTGCAGAGCTTTGAATATTTGCATTCAACAATAAACTATCAATCCTTAGTGAATGAGTAGAATCTGCGACAACAGTAAATTGATAATAACAAGCTCGATTTAAACTTGCACCTACTGTCCACTTTCCTGTTGATGGATCATTTGCGAAGGCAATACCCTTTGCAGAAAAAGCTGGATTTCCGGCAGAAGTTGATGCACCTAACATATTACTAAATATTGGTACAGTTGGTATAACACCTGGACCACGAACTGCAGCACTATCAGCAGTAGTAGTGGTTAATGGCCATTGAATGAGGGTATAAGAATCGTGCAACAAAGGAATTGCCAACATGGTACCCTTAACTCTTAAAGGTACAGTTGCGCCTCCATTTGTACTATGATAAATAGAATCGATAAAAACACCAGGAGTTGTACCATTCATCCTGATATAAATGTTCTTATTAGAGACTGCATTTGCAGTAGGTACAATAACAAGTGGATTCGCATGTGTATACCAAGTAACTCCATTATCTATCGAAACTTCGAATGGTACAGGAGGCGTGACGGTAACATTTCCTATTAAATTGATTCCAGAAATTTGATATACCTGTGTAGCAGAAGGCTGATCGACACCTTGTATAATATTACCTAAAATTCCATAGGCATATAATGTTGGAGTACTACTAATAATCCCTGTATCAGAAGTAATAGAAGTAAGACCTGATTTTGAAGCCTTAACCAGATAATAAAGGTTTGAACCTGCATCAGGCAGAGAGTCGATATAATTAAAATTACAAGCGGTATCTTCAGTACTCACAAAAGATGTGACTTTAGTATAATTTTTATTATCAATGCTTTTATACAAATCACAGGTGACCCCTGCCATTGGGAAAGTCAGATTCCAAGTAACATTTGTTTTTCCAGCAATCTTTCTTGCCAATAGATTTGAAACAGAAATTTCTGGTACAAATGGTTTAGCAGCTATAACAGGCCAAGTGGCAACCGGATTCCAAGTGGCTGTCATTGGTGTTTTAGCATTCATATATATGCTGTCATTATTATAATAAATTGATGCGTCTGACTTAGATAATTGATGCGACCAACTTACACGCTTAGAAACATCTATTGCAGAATTATCATAATGCAAAGAATTAAATTCTCCATAAAAAATGGTATTAGTATCTGAGTTCGCATCAAAAAGATTCCATCCCGGTGCACTTATATTGCTTCCCATTAAGGTATTTAAAAACACAGTTCTGTTAAAAACGCCCCCTGAACCACTTTGCCAAGGGCGACCGAGGGTATAATTCGTAGTCCCTCTATTTTTTGTTAATTTACAATCACGAAAAACATAGCCATACTTTGCAGTAGATTTAGTATTTACGGCAGTTATGTAACCCCCTGAACCATTATCTAATCTTGTACGTGGATAAATAACACAGGTATCAAAAATTGCGGTTGCATCACCAAAAATAAAATCGGTATTACCATCAATATAACAATTTTTAAAATAATTACGTGTACCACCGGTTCCTGCATATATGGTATCTTGTCCACCATTAAACCGACAATTATAAAATACAACCCTATCGGCTGTTACACTCAATGCTAAAGCCTGTGGACCATCACCTGGGGCAGGAACAGGAATTGCATTAGCATCTACCCCGTAGCCTGTTGCGTTTTCAATCGATAAATTCATCACCATACAATCAGTAGCAGCAATATTTAGTGTTGCTGAAGTGGATGTACCATAAGTGCCTCCTGTTGGTGTTGGCTTACCAGAATAATTATCATACGAGACAATAGTTTCTGCCAAACTCTCTCCAATCAATTGAATGAAAGGTTTAGTAGCGGGAATTGTAACTACTTCACGATATTTTCCCTTTTTGATAAAAATCACATAAGGGGCTGTCTGTGCGGTAGGTGCAGCGTTGATAGCGGCTTGAATAGTTGTAAAACTTCCAGTTCCATTGATGTCTACAACTGTATTGTATTGACTGTAGGAAACGCCCACAAGTAAAAGGGTTAAGACTAAAAAAAGGGCTTTTTTTGATAAGCAAGCAAAATACTTCATAGTAGAAAACGTTAATGATGCGCAAAGATTGAAAATTGCATGCTGTTGTCCATCCTGCCCTGTCATGTATCTCCTAGTATTTTAAAATACAGGGCGTTTGTTTATACATCATGCTTGTACAGAATAAAATTGGCGGTAACAAATGCTAGCAATCACATCAAATATTTAATTGGCGAATTTGGGAGATGAGGAATAATCCATTTTTTAATAAATTTTACCAATTTACTAGTAACTATTAAGTACCCACCTCATTATATTTGCCCACATGTTAAGAATGATTGTCAATATTTTTTTCATACTACTTATTTCATTGGAGATACTTCCTGTGAGGGAATTTAGTGCTTGGGTATTGGCAAAACAATTCAACTCCAAAGTCGACAATATAAATGACGATGATGACGATGCTGACGACAATTCTGACATAGTGAAAAAGGTTGATTTCAAACTAAAGTTCCAATTAATTGGAATGGAAGAAATCACTTCTCCCCTCTCTGAAATAGGAAGCTTTACTTATAATGAATTCGGTGTCTTTTTTCCTAAAAATCTAGCTGCAGAGGTTCAAACACCTCCTCCAAATATTTAATCCACTCTTTTTACTTATTTATTGTTGTAATAGCAACAAGTTCACAATTGACTTCTACAGAAATTGATTGTGTAGCTACTTGCTATAAAGTTTGTCTATTGTAAAATAGTGCATTATGGTCACGTCACAAACTAGGGCTATTTCAGCAAGTATTTTCAATCGCACACATTAAAAACACAAGTTTTAACTGATACACACTGTTTGTTTTGTGACAAAAGTTGTGTAAAACAATTTCATATAATCAAATTAGATTACTATTAAGTGTGCTTTACTACAATCACCACAAGTGCATTTGACAAGAAACGTATGAATTAATACCATTAATTAGTACAAAATCTGGGTTTAATAGATTTATAATCTTAGAGCTCCTTGTTTTTCACTTTTGTTCATCGCTTTAAACGCTACTTACAGTAATACTACTTTTAAATTTAAATTCAATGAAAAAATATTTACAGAATATCGGAGCAGATATACCCGCCTCAATTGTCGTATTATTAGTAGCCCTTCCCTTGTGTCTTGGGATCGCATTAGCAAGTGGAGCACCACTTTTTGCGGGCATCATTGCAGGTATTGTAGGAGGCATAGTTGTTGGTTTATTTAGTGGTTCACAATTAAGTGTAAGTGGACCCGCAGCAGGATTAACAGCAATTGTAGCCGTAGCAATTGGGAAGATGCATGTTTACGATGCCTTTTTATGTTCGGTTGTAATTGCCGGTATCATACAGTTAATATTAGGAACAATTAATGCTGGCATCATTGGTGATTACATTCCTAATTCTGTTATTAAGGGAATGCTAGCGGCGATTGGTCTTATCTTAATTTTAAAGCAAATGCCACATTTAGTGGGTTATGATGCGGACTTTGCAGGAGATGAGAATTTTAAACAAAGTGATAAAGCGAATACTTTTTCCGAATTATCGAATGCTATGGGTGCATTTTCGGGAGCTGCCATATTTATTGGAATAATTTCAATTGGGATTCTAACATTGTGGGAGTTTCCATTTATGAAAAAGCAATTAATATTTAAGTACTTACCCGGTCCTTTAGTAGTGGTCATATTTGGAGCAATTGTAAATGAGTACTTAATCTCAACAGGCTCTTTATTGGCACTTAAAGGCAAGGAATTGGTCTCACTGCCTGTGGCTAAAGATGTTAATCAGTTTGTATCCTTCTTTACTTTTCCTGCATTTAAAAATATAACTAACATTGAAGTATGGATTACTGCACTCACATTAGCAATTGTAGCAAGCCTTGAAACATTACTTGGGATAGAAGCGGTAGACAAACTCGATCCATTAAAACGAGTAACCCCTACTAACCGAGAACTGAAAGCACAAGGAATTGGAAATATAGTGAGTGGTTTAATTGGTGGCTTACCACTTACATCAGTAATTGTTAGGGGATCAGCAAATGTTGCTTCAGGAGCAAAAAGCAAGGTTTCTGCAATATTACATGGTGTATTCTTATTGATTTTTGTCATTTTGATACCCACTTATATTAATAAAATCCCATTATCTGCACTTGCGGCAATCCTAGTTTTCACGGGTTATAAGTTAGCAAAGATCCCGTTATTTCAGGAGTTTTACAGAAAAGGTCTCGATCAGTTCATTCCATTTGTAGTAACTATCATAGCAATCTTAATGACTGATTTATTAATTGGCATATTAGTAGGAATTGTAGTAGGATTATTCTTTCTTATCAGGAGCAATTTCAAGTCTGCGATTCTTGTAGTACATGACAAAAATAATTATCTAATTCGCCTCAGAAAGGATGTATCGTTTTTAAATAAACCGATAATAAAAAAGAAACTAGAATCTGTTCCGGCTAATTCGAGTGTACTTATAGATGCAACTCGTGCTGACTTTATTGATAAGGACATCATCGAAGAAGTGAATAACTTCATGCTACATGCACATTTGAAAAAAATTAGAGTAGAAGTTAAAAAGAGTTCATACAAGACTCTACACACATTATTTAACACCCCAAAAAATGATTTCTAAACAACAAAAATCAATTAGATATGAAAGTATATGAAAAGTTATTACTCGAAAACAAAGCATGGGCAAAAGAACAAGTAGAAGACGATCCTGATTTTTTTGCAAGACTCGAGCATTTACAAACGCCTGAAATTTTATGGATTGCCTGTAGCGATAGTCGTGTACCTGCTGATAGAATTACGGGCACACAACCCGGAGAAATATTTGTTCATCGGAATATTGCCAATATGGTTGTACACACCGATTTAAACTTATTAAGTGTTTTACAATATGCTGTAGAAGTTTTAAAAGTGAAACACATCATTGTTTGTGGACACTATGGCTGCGGAGGAGTAAAAGCAGCGATGTCGCAAAATTCACTTGGTATCATTAATAAGTGGCTCAGGAATATTAAAGATGTTTATCGAATACATAAAGATGAAGTTGAAAGTCATAAAACTGAGTCAGAGAAACTCAACAGGCTAATTGAATTGAACATTATTGAGCAGGTCTATAATTTGGCAAAGACATCAATAGTACAGTCTGCATGGAAACATCATCAACTTCCACACCTTCATGGATGGGTATATGGATTAAATAATGGCATTATCAATCCTATTTTTGAGTTAGAGGCGGGGAGTGCAATTGATCCATTTTACACTTATGATAATCTTTAAAAAATTTGTTCATAATCAAGCATAAACTCTTGCACCTGATTATGCATTAATGTACAATTAAGCTTGCCTAAATATGTATTTGATGTATATCATATTGCACAAGTTTAGTTTTTTTAAGAGATTACCAAGTGGCTTACGTACAAAAAATGGTACAATAAACACTGTAAAGTCTCTAATTCTATTAATTATAGAATTAGAGACTTACAGGTAATGTTTTAGCAATTAGAAAAAATAATGCGAATTAATTCTAAAGACATTTTTAGTTACCACTCAGGAGCTTTTACCACAAGGTAATCAAGGAAAAAACAAGGGGCACTAAGTTTTTTATTAAAATAATTATGATTATTTACTTGAATTAACTTTTTAATTCTTGTGTTTCTTTGTATAAATCTTCGTGTTCATTGTGGTAAAACCTCCTGAGTAGTAACCATTTTTATAAAATTGAACTTAATATTTCTCAAACCAGTCGAACTTGTTTTTAATTATTGAATCTTTTTCACTTATAATAAAAGTTAAAAACGCCTTTGCAACGGGAGAAAGATTCTTGCCCTTTAGCCAAATCAAATTCCAAGTACTCGTCAAAGGGAATCCTTTGACGGGTATTATTTTTAAATCGCCATTTAGTAGTTCATTTTTCAAGCCTATCAATGGGATTACTGAGTAGCCTAACCCTGCAATTACAGCCTGTTTAACAGCTTCATTAGAAGTCAGCTCCATAGATTTATTTATTTGCAGGTTATTTTCTGTAAAATATTTCTCTATTACATATCGTGTTCCTGAGCCTTCTTCACGAATAATTAATGACAGCGTCTTAAATATTGACAGGTCATTTTCGCTACTTTTTCCCATATGATCACGATTTCCAACTAGAAATAATTTATTTTGCATCAATTCAACTGTTTCTATAGATAAATCCTTAGGTAAAACAGATACCATGGCAAAATCAACTTCATTTTTTGAAATACTTTCAATCACCTTCGACTTATTTGTAACATCAAGTAAGAGTTCAACCCCTTCATTTCTCTTTAAAAAGTCGGCAAGGAAGTAAGGAATTACATACTTACCTGTTGATACAACTGATAGCTTTAATTTACCCGTTAATTTGCCTTTGAAAGCCAAAGTTTTCTGATTAATTGCATTAACCTCAGCAATTATATTCTCTGCTGCTACTGCTATTTCTTTGCCAAAATCTGTTATATATAACTTCCTTCCTACTACTTCAGTTAGTGGAATTTCAAACTGATCCTGAAAGTTTCTTAATTGTATAGACACTGCTGGCTGCGACAGAAATAACTCTTCTGCAGCCTTAGTTATGCTTTCTAATTGAGACACTTTCAGAAATACTTGTAACTGATGCAAAGTATAATTCATAAAAATTATTTATGACAAACATAATAAGTATAAATAATAACTTATCATTCATTCTCTTCATTTTTGCCTTCTAATTAAAATATTAACAATGATTAAAAGAAAAAAAACCGTCAACATCCTATTATTAATAGGAACTTTTTCGACTACATTAATTGTCGGTCAAAACAATAATAATACTCAGAGTGGGCGTATTGAAGTAAAAGAACAGAAAACAATCAGAACACCTGAAGAAGCGGTTGAGGAATTAAAAAATGGGAATCTGCGCTTTTTAGCTAACGCGCCAATTAACACTAACTTCAAAGGACAAATAGAAGCGACAAAAGGAAATCAAGCCCCACACTCAATTATTCTTTCTTGTATTGATTCGCGAATTCCTCCTGAAATAATCTTTGATCAAGGCATCGGCAATGTATTTGTGGCTAGGGTAGCAGGAAATATACAAGACCCTAATATTTTGGGAAGTATGGAATTTGCCACTAAAGTAATTGGCTCAAAACTAATTGTTGTAATGGGACATAATAGATGCGGTGCAATAAGGGGGGCAATTGAAAATGTTCAATTAGGAAACTTGACTCAATTAGTCAATCAAATAAAACCTTCAATTCCAATTGATGCGGTAGATGCTGATTCTAAATCTACAAGGACAGCCTTACAAAATGTAAAACTTACAATCTCCTCAATAATGAATAATAGTCAGGTGATTAAAGGACTAATAGCAGAAGGAAAAGTAAAAATAGTGGGTGCATTCTATGATGTCACTTCTGGCAAAGTCACTTTTTATGAATAAAGATTTTAAATATTTACATAGGCATCATTACATAACAAATTTTCAAATAAATAAAACTTACAATTATGGACTTTCAAATTTTACATCAAAATCTTACCAATCCTACTTTGCTTTTTTTCATCTTAGGTATCATCGCTACAATCGTTAAAAGTGATTTAGAGATTCCCGAATCGACTAGTAAATTTATCTCCCTTTATTTACTCTTCTCAATAGGATTCAAGGGAGGGCAAGAATTGGCACACAGCACATTTAACATTGAAATTATCTACTCTTTGTTATTCTCATTAGTATTATCTACTGCAATACCACTTTATACTTTCTTTATCTTAAAAAGAAAAATGAGTATCAGCGATTCTGGAGCTATTGCGGCAGCTTATGGATCGGTGAGTGCAGTTACATTCGTAGCGTCAGTCTCATTTTTGGAAGCTCAAAAGATAACTTATGGAGGTCACATGGTTGCAGTAATGGCTTTAATGGAAGCTCCTGCCATTATAATGGGGGTAATTTTAATGAAGAAGTTTGATACATCTGCAGAAAATAAAACTCCTTTAGGGCAAATAATCAAACATTCATTTACAAATAGTAGTGTATTAATGATTCTTGGAAGTCTATTAATTGGATTCATTTCCGACTCGAAACAAGCAGAGGGTATCAAACCCTTTACTACTGATATATTTAAAGGATTCTTAGCCCTATTTTTATTGGAGATGGGGTTGATTACTGCAAAACGTTTCTCCTCTTTCAAGAGTAAAGGTAGTTTTCCAATCATTTTCGGCTTAATTATTCCGTTAATAAATGGTTGTTTTATTGCATGGGTTAGTGGTTTCTTCTTGAATAGTATGGGCAACCGATTAATATTTTCAATTTTAGGAGCAAGTGCCTCATACATTGCGGTGCCTGCTGCAATGAGATTGGCTGCACCAAAAGCGGATCCCGGACTATATATACTTATGGCACTTGGCATCACGTTTCCGTTTAATATATCTATTGGAATGCCAATTTACTATTTATTGATACAGCATTTTAATTAATTGAACTAATTTATTGATATCATACCCTTTTTAACTTCTAGCAATCAACATACGAAGTGTTCGAACTAATTAATTTTATTGTCTATATCACTACAAAATATAATCGAACAACTTGCTTCGCAGGCAATTACTATTTTTAATTCAATGTCGTTAAGTTAAGGAACGAATGTCAGGTTGAGGCAGTGATTAGAAGTTCTCAAGTTTTTTGAAATGACATTAAAATTGGCAACGAAAATAAGGTTGATTTTCAATTGATAAATAATGTCAATAGTCCCATAGTCAGTTCCTCTCTTGAGGGGTGCCCGAGAGGGCGGGGTGGGTCAAGCTGAGTAGTGAATATTTCAATTTACATTTAAGCTACTTAATTGTGCAAATTTTGAAACAATAACAATAAAATAAGTTATAATTGAAATTATTTCATCGAATAATCCAATTAATAGATTTTAATTATTTTAGTATGGATTTTATAGTCTAATGTTGCACGGCAACGCCAGTATAGTAAAGTCTGGATCGAATATCAATTGGAATTTATATTATTCTCATCTAACAAAAAAGTCGTAGGTAAGGTAATCAGCTCAAAGTCAGTTCAACACAATTAATTGACCACTCATTATCTTCTTCTTAAAGCTTACGATATTGCATTTTTTAAAATTTATGATTATGCCGGTCATCGCAATACCGATACCGCTTACACCTGCACTTACTACCACAGTAGAAGCAGCATTAGCAGCAGTTAGTGTTATTAGTAACACGCTGAAAATACCTTTAACCCCTGCGGAGACTGCACAGATGCTTCCGGTTTCTACAAACAGAGAAGCGATTATTGATGCAGTTCAAACAAAGCTAATGCAGGGGCATCCTACCACATTGCCTACGGGAGTTACAAATGTGAGTTTTCAAGCGTCAAATCAACAAGGCGCAGATTGCGACACTTTAATTTCTCTTACTAGTGGTATTTTAAATACCCTTTTGGATTTAAAAAAAGTTGTTAACAACAATCGTATGTTTATTACTACTCAAACATTGGATAACGGGAAAGTATTAGCAAAGGGGGATACAGGTATTAAAACAGATGTGAATTACATTGTATCTACTTATTACAAGAAGACGCCTAAAAAAGTTGCAGCTACCTATTCTCTACCAATTAGTGGTACTTTGTTATTGGGAGGTGTGAAAATAAACAGGATGTTTACTAATTTGGGTACAGGTATTTTGTCATTTATTAATGAAGTAGGAGAAATTGCAGAAGCAATTGTAGTTAACCCTGGTTCATCTGCAAAGATTCCACTTGGATGGACAAGAATTTTAGTTACTAATCTTAGTACTACTAATCTTGGAAAGTTTAGTGTTTTCATGAAATAATCAATTACCTATTTATTTCATACTTCTTAAAGGCTCTCTTCTTAATTGAAGAGGGCTTTTTAATGACTTTACGTCCCATTACTTTCAGATTTTCCAATTGATTATAGATTTTTAGGCAACTGCAAACCTGTTTTTTGTTCTAGGTATCTATCGCGTCAGATATACGAATATGTTTTCTTAAACTACGAACATACCACTACGGTTATAAGAATGTGTTTTTTTGTTGTAGGTATCTATTGCGATAGATATACGAATATGTTTTGTTATATTACGAACATACACAAATGGTCATAAGAATGTGTTTTTTTGTTGTAGGTATCTATTACGATAGATATACGAATATGTTTTGTTATACTACGAACATGCGATGTCGATTATACAAATGTGTTTTATTGAACTGCTAACATACCCCAATGGTTATAAGAATGTGTTTTCTTGAAATAACTTTGATTAACCTTCGGGTTAATACAATCTACATATACTAATTTTACTTTATCACAGCCAATATCAATACTTTTGTCCAAATGAAAAACTGCCACATTATTATCAGACTATTCGCTTTTATGCTCCTGATTACAGGATGCAAAAAAAATGCTTCCGCCACAATCGACAATCAACCCACCGATAGCATTTCTTATGCCTATTACAACTGGACAAGTTTTGTAATGGGAAGTGATTTATCTCTCAATAATCAATTGCTAAATTGTGGAGCTACTTTTAAAGATTCCGGTATCATTAAAGACCCTTTTGTTATACTCAAAAACCATGGAAACAACTGTATCAGGGTACGTCTTTGGAATAATCCGTCTTGGATTGCCACCTATAATAACGGACACCTCTATAGCGATTTGGCGGATGTAGAAAAGACGATTAAAAGAGCTAAAGACTTAGGAATGTCCGTAAACTTAGATTTGCATTTTTCCGATACCTGGGCTGACCCTGCACATCAGGACATCCCAAATAAGTGGGCAGGCTTAACTATATCAACACTCAAAGATTCTATCTATAAATTTACTTCCTACGTTTTGAAAGACTTGGCAAGCAAAAACCTCACTCCCGAAATGATTCAGATTGGTAACGAAACTAATCAAGGAATGCTTTGGCCGATAGGAAAAGTGGTGAACAATGACTTCACTTCATTTGGTCAATTATTACAAAGTGCTATCAAAGCTGTAAGGGATTTCTCGTTAACATCAAGCATAAAACCCCTCATTATTCTGCATGTAGCGCAGTTTCAAAATGCAGATTATTTTATGGACGGCATCATAAATAAAGCAGGGGTTACAGATTTTGATATTCTAGGAATCTCCCATTATACAGATTATACGACCCTGACAAAAATGAGTGAAGTTGGTAATGCAATCAGTAGTTTGAGATTGAAATACAATAAAAAAGTGATGATAGTAGAGACCTCTTATCCATTTACAACACAAAATGCAGATAAATATCCAAACATAACTACAAAAGGATTTGACAATTATTCGATTTCTTCGGATGGACAATTACAATATTTGAAAGACCTCACTCAACAAGTAATTAATGGAGGAGGTTCAGGCATTATGTATTGGGCGGCTGATTGGATTAGTTCGAGTTATCAGGATGCATGGGGAACGGGGTCGAGTTGGGATAACAATACACTATTTGACTTTGGAGGTAACGCACTTCCTGCACTTGATTTCATGAGAAATAAGTATACTTTTTAAAATCCATTTGCCTTATTGGACTTTTATGTAATTTCTGATTAATTTTTGCTAACAATTGGCTTAAATTTATTCATCAAATAATTCACATTGCAATGGAATGCACATATCTTTGCAATGAACAATGATACAATGAGAAATTTATTACGTTATAAAACGTTGATTTTAGGGATACTCTCTGTATTCCTACTCACTTGTGTATTTGTTTTTTCCTGTACAAAGACTGCCACAGTACTTAATCCTAATACTTCAATCAATCAAGACAAACAAATTATTTCGACTAACGTAGACAATACAGCTCTATGTATTACTGATATTGTAAATGGAAATGGTTTCCACAACACAGTAACTTTTTTGAAATTAATTAATAAGATACAAGGAAATAATGAATTACTAAATGCAATGGCAAGTTCACTTGAACATGTAATGCCGAAATCTTCGAAAGCAGATAGTTCTTTTGATTTCAAATCATATTGTGGTAATTATGAATGGAATCCAATTAAATCGGTTTTTACTAAAACATCTGCGAACACAATTATTATCAGCTTTCCTTCAGATTCTTCAGCTGCATCAAATAATGTAACGGCAAGTTTCGATTCATATACTGAAAAGACAATTCTTATAGATGGTAAAAATGTTACGCTGCCTGTAACTGCCAAATTAACCATCATAAAAAATGGAATTAAGATAGCAACAATTAACTATTTGCGCTCATTTGAAGCAGACAATACAAAAACTAAGAGTATTTCGCTTGCTTTAAATTATGCACCATTCAGTTATTCGATCAAAATTAACGAGATTAATCCAACACAATATTCTGTTGTTGCAGACTTAGGTTGCAGTTCGGTATTGAATGCCACTTTGACCTTAAACAATTCAATGTCAAAAAATTTCAATGCAAATTCAGATCTCAATAAAATAGATTTCAATTACACTAAAGACAATTTCATTGTAAAAGGTACATGGAATGCATTGTCCTACTATAAGATAGTTAATCCTACATCTAATTCAATTAATACAACCTTTGCTTGCACACTCAATAATACCACTTCCAAAATTGGAGACTTGAAATTCATAGATGAAAATGGTGTAAGAAAATTGGCATTGTATTTTAAAGATGGTTCACCTTCCGATATACGATTTGACTATAATCCATTCTTAACAGAAATAAAGCTCATTTTAGCACCATTCTTTGGCAAGGATATCATGAATTGGTTTTAGTTTCTGCTGATATATCAGTAAATAATGAGCCTGTTACTTATTTCCAACCACTCACCACTCACTAATTACGCTTTCCCTGTTAAACGATAGGAGACTACTCCTACAATTTCTTTTACAAGTGAACCCCAATCAATTATTGCCCCCAAATTTGGCCAGATATAATCATCCCAATCATAAATCTTAGGTACTACTGAGAAGGCTGCAGGAAAAACATCTACCTCTAAATGTGCTTTTTGGAATACAAGCTTCGCTCGACGAGCATGAATTGCAGAAGTTATTAAAACATAAGGAGACTTTAAATGAACAGAGTCCATTATCCGTTTTGAGAATGAAGCATTTTCGAAAGTATTACGCGATTTATTTTCTTTGTAAATATCGGCTGCAGGTATACCCATTTTTAAAAGTTGTTCTACAAGGAAGTCTGCTTCTCCAGGTTGATCATGAAGTATACTTGCAGAACCACTACTAACTACAATCTTCTTAATAATCCCTTGACGATAAAGCATTTCAGTTTCAATAAAACGATCACATACGCCATTAAAATGTCCTTCTTTGTATTTATCATAACCTGCTAAACCTCCAATCATAATACCTGCTTCATACTTTTTACCAGGAACTAATTCACTCTTGTTGATTTGCCAAGCGTAAACCACTACGCTATAGATGTATGTATTTGACAAAAGAAGGGCAAGGAAAATTAAAGTATAGAGAATCCTCTTTTTATAAACTGCATTCTTGATGACTAATCTCAAAAAAAATAGAAATAGTATCCAATTAATTGGCAAAAGAAAAAATAATGCAATCTTAGAAAGTATGAAAAACATAAGCTTGTATAATATTTAATTAGCAAAACTATTAGAAAAGGAAAGAAACTTGTACAGCAATAACAAAAATCTAATGAATCATACACATTTCACCACTCAACACTATTTATAATTAACTAATTTCATTTTAATTCCAAAGCTACCATCTTCATAAGCAGGAGAAGGCGTTGTTTGATAAAAATAATCCATAAATTCTTTATAAATCAAGCCTAAACCCTTTGCATAAACTTCAGTGGAATAGGTTTTATACGACAAAAAATTTGGATTGAAAACGCCCGAACTATCTGCTGCTTGTAATATGGAACAGGTATTAGGGAAAGAAGCACTTCCAACATTAAATGATTGATTTACCGAAGTATATTGATAAGTCCATCCTTTATAATTTGTATTGTCGGTGATACGTATTTGTATAGAATCTTCTAAATAACTATTGCCACTCCAAGTAGTATTGACAGAAACAGGATTCACTAATTTGATAAAACGCCTATTTGCACCATCCACATACTCTATTTTGTTCTTGTCATAAACGACATAATAGCTCTCTGCAAATTGATAAGGCTGCGAAAGAAGTGTATCAGTAACAAAACGATTCATAATATATGCTGTTCGTCCCTGTGCATCTACAAAAGTACCTACAACAGAATCTTTCTCAAGATAGTAGGCTGTTGAGAAAACAAAGTTGCTGACTCGGGTACTATCTAAACGATAAGTCAAAACTCGTCCTACATGAAGGGGATAATAGTCCTTGATATCAGTAACGACAATCGTTTCAGACTGCTTCTTACATGATATTAGAGCACAGGTAAACAATAAAATAGTTGCAATATATCTCATCAGATGAATAATCAAGGGCGAAAAGTAAGAATAAATAGTAATTAATTATTGATAATTGACAATTGAAAGATAATAAAATAAATTTTAACAAGGTGAAACCATATTTAAATGAGTATAGCAAGTCAATCCAATAGATTATAATTCATAAGCATTCCTTTTTTTATCATTAATTGCTGAAAAAATATACAGAAATTCAAGTAAAATATCTAATAAACAAATTAATCAATCCTGTCAGAAACAAAAGAAGCTATTATTTGAAATTCACTTGGTTATTTACAACCTATAAATTACAACCTAAAACTTTCTTATTCATTATTTCAAGGCCCCCTTTTGGATAATCCCCCCTCCTATTACATCATTACCTTCATAAAACACTGCGCTCTGACCCGGTGCAATACCCTTTACATTTTCGTAGAATCGCATGATCAAGCCATTATCGGTGTTATATAAATTACTCAATGCCCCCTTATCTTTATACCTAATCTTAGTTAATGCCTCCATTCCATCAGTTACTCCATCATACTTAACCCAATTTATTTTACCCACCGATACTTCATTTTGATCTAAATCTTGTTCTTCACCCAAAACAACAGTATTGGTGTCAGGATTGATAGAGGTCACGTAGGCTGGTTTTCCTAAAGCAATCTCTAATCCTTTCCTTTGACCAATTGTATAAAAAGGATACCCTTTATGCTTGCCAAGTCGTTTGCCTGTTTTATCAACAAACCAACCACCATCCACTTTTTCTTCTAGTCCATCTACCCGACGCTTTAAGAAACCACGATAGTCATTATCAGGCACAAAACATATTTCGTAGCTCTCATTCTTTTTAGCTAACTCAGGATAACCCATATCAACAGCCATCTGTCTGATTTCTGACTTCCTATATTTTCCTAATGGCAAAATGGTTCGGCTTAATAATTCTTGGTCTAAGCCCCACAATACATAGCTCTGATCTTTTGTTTCGTCCAAACCTTTACTAATAACATAACGTCCATTTGTATGTTGTCGAACCTCTGCATAGTGACCAGTAGCAATCCATTTACACCCCAATGCATTTGCCCTTTTAAGTAATGCCCTCCATTTAATATGTGTATTACACATCACACAGGGATTAGGTGTTCGACCTGCGAGATATTCTTCTACAAAGTTCTCGATTACAAAATCACCAAACTCGTCTCTGATATCCAAAATAAAATGGGGGAATCCATTGTCTACTGCCGCTTGACGGGCATCATTGAAACTATCTATATTGCAACAACCTGTTTCCTTACTACTCGCATTACTTGTGGCATAATCCCATGTTTTCATGGTGATTCCAATTACCTCATAACCTTCTTTATGTAGCATCAATGCAGTGACTGTACTATCAATACCTCCGCTCATTGCCACTAAAACTTTTCCTTTACTCATCATCTTTCAACTTTAATTATTCACTCTTACAAAAAATGAATGTTGCGAAAATAATCTTTGATACCAATAATGGTAGCTTTTGCATTACGAATCGGGGAATATCATTTTGGATGATCTTTAATATTTTACCTAAAGGAAGTCAACAATATTTAATAATAAGGGTAAGATTTTACTATATATTGGCTTATAAAACTATCTGCAACTTTGCCGGTTGCACAACCGTTTTCGCAAACGATAACGTAGAAATGTGAAAATTTGGAGTGGTTTTAACTTGTATTAACGAAAAAATAAACATTACTTTGGGGGCTAAAAATAATGCTATATGCTTTTAAATAAACAGGTTTACCCTTCTTACAGTAATTTCCCTGAAAGAGTTTTGCAATTTGGCGAAGGTAACTTTTTACGTTGCTTCGTAGATTGGATGTTTGATGAATTGAATACTAAGACCGATTTTAATGGTTCGGTGGTTGTAGTACAACCGATTGCTAATGGAATGGTGAATATGTTAAATGACCAAGACGGTCTTTATACCTTGTATTTGCGTGGCTTGAAGAATGGTGTTGCAGAAAGTAACCACAAAACAATCAATATTATCAGCAGAGGTATTAACCCTTACACTGATTTTGATGCGTATTTGGCAACTGCCGAAAATCCAGACATGCGTTTTGTAATTTCTAATACCACAGAAGCAGGAATTTCGTATGATGATAATGATACTCCGGGTTTAACGCCTCCTAACTCATATCCTGCTAAATTAGCAATATGGTTACACCATAGATTTGTTCATTTCAAAGGAGATGTTACAAAGGGTATGCATATTATTCCATGTGAATTGATTGATAAAAATGCTGATCATCTTAAAGAATATATTCTTAAACTTTCTGCAAAGTGGGGTTTCGAGGCTGCATTTGTAACATGGTTGGATGAAGCTTGTACTTTTAGTAATACTTTGGTTGATAGAATTGTACCGGGTTACCCAAGAGAAAGAATTACAGAAATTACTGCTGAATTAGGTTTCGAAGATAAACAAGTAGTTGAAGGAGAACATTTTCATTTGTGGGTTATTCAATCATCTAAGGGTCTAAAAGAAGAACTTCCTTTCCCTTCAATAGGATTAAATGTTTTATATGTTGATGATATTACTCCTTACAAAACTAGAAAAGTGCGTATTTTAAATGGTGCACATACTGCTTTAGTTCCTGTTGCTTATTTATATGGAATTGATACAGTACGTGAATCAGTTGAACATCCGATAGTGGGCAAATTTTTAAATGATGCCATCTTCGAAGAAATTATCCCTACATTAGACTTATCAAAAGAAGAATTAGAAAAGTTTGCAAGCGAGGTGATTGATCGTTTTAAGAATCCTTTTATCAAGCATTTATTGATGTCTATATCTCTAAATTCATGGGCTAAATTCGAAACGAGAGTATTACCTTCTATTCTTGAATATGTTAAGCGTAAAAATGCAGTACCACAAAAATTGACTTTCTCATTAGCGTCTACTATTGCCTTCTATAAAGGAAAGAGAGGAGATGCAGATATTGCCTTGAACGATGATGCTGCTTTGTTGTCCTTATTAAAAGATGCTTGGAATAAATATGATGGTACTGATGTGTCTTTGAAACTAGTAGTAACAGAGGTTCTAGCCTACGATAAAAATTGGAAATTTGATTTGAATACTGTAGCAGGATTGACAGATGCTGTTACTGTACATTTAACTAATATTTTAAATAAAGGAATGCAAAAGGCTATTGAGGCTTTAGTATAAAAAACAACATATAAAACAATGAAAGAACTGATTAAAATAAACTCTAACGACAATGTGGTGATTGCACTTCGCAATTTTACGGCGGGTGAAACTATTGAAGTAGAAAGTGAACAAATTGTTCTCTTAAATGATATTGAAAGGGGGCACAAAATTGCACTGAAAGATATTAATGTTGGAGAGGATATTTTAAAATATGGTTATCCAATTGG
>CANCPA010000089.1 GCA_947379895.1 Chitinophagaceae bacterium
GAAAAAAGCAGGGTTGTAATGGAAGTAAAATACCACAAAATGTTAACTATAATTACGATTCGTTTTAAAATCCAATATCCCCAAAAACGGCTGAAACCGTTACTGTGTGTGCATTTCTCGCACTTTTTTTATAATAGAGTATCTATACGGTTTGTTTTACCCCCCTTATTTGTGCAGGAGGGAGATGCGTAAGAAATTTGACCGCCTTCGAATACCATGATTCCATCAGAAGTATTTTCAGCAATAAACCTAAATTTTTCTTCACTCAATTTAATGGCTGCCTTCGTTTCTTTCTCATTTTCAATAGCCTTTTGAAGAATTGAATTTTGTACCTTCAAAAGATCACTTTTATTACTTGTTTCTTTCAGTAATCGATCATTTCTTTTAAGAACAGGAAGAAAGATCAATAAATTAATGAGCAATAAGAGGGGTATTCCTATAATGAAAAAAATAAGTTCAAGTGTATGTATTTCTTGTAATTTCCTATCACTTTCAATCTCATAAGCATCAACAATTGCTTTCATCTTTGGGATAAAAATATCCTGTTGAATAATTATTTTATTTACGAGTGCCTTAATATCCAAGTGAGTCTGCAATAATAACTCACTATTATTAATGAGACTAAGAAATGACGGTTCCAAGTTATTGTACAAACTATCTATTTCATGGGTATTCAGTGTATTTGTAAATCCTTTGGTTACATCTCCAAATCGAAGTGAATGGTGTGAATGTTTCCAAGTAGATATTTGTGATTTCAATTGAACTTTCAAGGTAACTGTCGTTTCTGGGTCGGTAATCATTCTAAGTGAAAGTTGCGTAATCTTTTGCGACAACATCCCTTGTGTTCCTGCCAAATTGATGATATAGGCATCCAACTCCTTTTGATGAATCGCCTTTTGAATAAACAAATAGCTTGTAATAAATACGGAAGAAATTAGAGCGATTGAAAGAATATAAGCCCCCTTAATAAATTTATTTTTCATGTTATCGCCCATTACAAGTAAGTATAAAGTTCTAGGTAATAAGTATTTAGTTATTCTTTATAAATGTTAAGTTATCCGTTTTATGCCTAATAATAATTAATAATCCTTGAAATACACAACTCTAAACGGATAATATAATACTTTATTCTTTTAGATTATCACCACTTAGCTTTTGGTAAGGAATGAAAAGGTATCTCCATCAAACAAACCCTTATCGCTTATTTTTAAATGAGGAATCACTAATAAAGCCATGAAACTAAGCGTCATAAACGGAGAAACAAGTGTACAGCCAAGTTCTTTTTTAGTAAGCAAATCAATCGACTTATATAATTCTGCTACCTTATATCCATTTTCAGTACTCATTAATCCTGCTACAGGAAGGCCTAATACTTGAGAACGAAATTTTGCATCTGCAAACCCGTCTTCCTCAGGTGCTACATAGCACACACCGCCTTTTTCCTTAATAATTAAATTGATAGCCTCTGCTAACGACTCATCATCTGCACCTATTGCCACAATATTATGGCTGTCATGAGCGACAGAGGAAGCAATTGCTCCCTTTTTTAAATTAAAATTCCTGATAAATGCAATCGAAACAGGTGCCTTTTGATACCTATTTACTACTACAATTTTTAGAATATCATCTAATGTATTACTGATCAAATTTTCATTGACAACTGTAGGTTTTAATAACAACTTATTGGTAATTAATTGACCTTCTAATGCTTCAATGACAGGAATTAAGCCTCCTTCGCTAGGATAATCAGATGGCTTTAAGGCAATTTGATTTGCCGTGACATATTCGCAAGAGAACCGATTTATAGGATTTACAATTTGGGTAGTTGTAATATTTGAACGATTTCCTGCAGCTACTAAATCTCCATTTATAAAAGTCTTTGTTACAGAAAAATGCTTCAAATCTTTCACAACAATAAAATCGGCAGGGTCACCTACTTTTAATTGTCCTACATCAAGTTTATAATGTTCAACAGGATTAATACATGCTGCTTGCAATACCTTGAACACATCAATACCCTTAGCAACTGCCCTTTCGCACAACTGATTTACATGTCCTTCTTCAAGACTATCAGGGTGCTTATCGTCACTACAAAACATGATTCTGTCAGGGTAATCGTTTAGTAAATCAATGAGTGCTTCAAAATTTTTTGCCGCACTACCTTCTCTAATTAAGATTTTCATTCCATACCCCAATTTTTCCAATGCTTCTTCTTTGGTGAAACATTCATGATCGGTAGAAATTCCTGCTGCAATATAATTCTTAGCATCCTCTCCTCTTAAACCGGGTGCATGACCATCAACAGGCTTTCCGAGTGCTTTGGCAGCAGCAATTTTAGCCATTACCTCTGCATCGTTAAATAATACACCCGGAAAATTCATCATTTCGCTAAGGTATTTAACTTCGTCTTTCTTTAAAAGATCTGCAACTTGAGTACTATCTAACGCATCACCTGCTGTTTCGAAAATAGTAGCAGGAACACAACTTGGAGCACCAAAATAGAACTTAAAATTAACTTTTTTACCATCTTCAATCATGAATTCAACACCTTCTATACCACACACATTAGCAATTTCGTGTGGGTCACTTACTGTTGCAACGGTACCGTGTACCACTGCAAGTTTAGCAAACTCAGCGGGCACAAGCATACTACTCTCAACATGTACATGACTATCTATGAATCCGGGAATAATAAAATGTTGAAGATCAGATTGAGATTCAATTTCCATTGGGACTTGAAATTCCTTTTCAATCGAGAAAATTTTACCGTCTTTTACAACAATTTTGGCAGGAACTATTTCCTTATTAAAAATATCTACATAATTGCCATAAATTGAAAACACTTGAGTATCTGTCATTAAACAAAAATAGTAGTTTCAGTTAAGAAAAGATGAAGAGATTACTAAAAGTTTTGTGGCTATTCATGAGATATTTCCACTTAGGCAATAAGAAAAAACAAAGAACAAAATATATTTTTTAAAAAGTTCAAGAACTGCAATTCAAGATTCTTGGCTAATAGTATAATTCTTCACTTTAGAATCACCAAGTTATGATGGAAAACAGTCATGATTTGTCTAAGTGTCAACTTATTTATATTGGTCATTGTATTGTCTTTTTGAGAAATTGCCAAGTCAAAAACAAAAAGAGTCATGTTTTGTCAAAACAACGAAGTTTTTTTTCAAAACATGGCAATGTTTTCACTAAACATTACTGTTTTCCACTGTAACAGTACCCTAGTTACCCTAGAATTGGTGTTGTAAACATGGTAAACTGTAATGTTTACTCAAAACATTACAGTTTTATTTGTAAACAGGACAATGTTTGGTAAAAAAAGAGTGATGTTTAGTAAAAACATTACTCTTTTATTTTTTGGGGTTATTAAAGCTTGAATTAGTTAACGAAAAAAAGCAATATCTCGCTAGCTCAGATTAAAATATCTATCCAATATTTTACAATTTTAACAACACCGCATTTAATATCATGATTTGTTAACAGATATTTTTCCCATATTGTCCATAATGGACTATACAAAGAATCACAAGGATTTAAATACTTTTATAGTACGATGCAACCATATATTTAAAAGAAATCCTTTTATTACTTGTTTATTCTTTGTTACCTCAGTAGTAAAACATCCTAAGTAGTAACCCTGTTATACAATATTTTCTATCTAACTAAAAACTTAGATTCAGCTTTTTATTCTTTAATAAATTTTTGAATGAACTTATCACCGTTAGCATTTCTCAATTCCAAAATATAACTACCTGTTGAAAGTGCACTTGCATTAATACTCATAGAATTTCCTGATACAGTTAATCCATTTTTCTTAAATACTACTTTACCATCTTCACTTAAAACACTTGCACTAAAAGTAGCACCTACAAAACTATTCAAGGTGGTATTTAATTGATCTTGAACAGGGTTAGGATAAATAGAAATGCATGAATGTTGAGTGTTTATTAACACTACATTACTGTAAGCAACAATTCCATCGACAGTTATAAACTTAACACGATAATAAGTAGTGGGTGATCCCATACTTTTATCGATCAGATTATAATAGATAGCATTCGATGCAGCTACATTTCCGATAGTAGTAAAGTTTTTACCATCAGTAGACTTTTCAACTTGATAAGTTGATAGAGCCGATTCACCAATTGAGGTCCAGCTTACTTCAGCATTTCCATTCTTCAAAATTACACTTGCCGTAATATTCTTTATTGGCAATGTTGATGATTTGAAAATGATGCTGAACCTATTTTGATAGGTAATAGGTTTTGCATTGTCGGCTGTAAATGGAACGGAGTCGATACCAATTTTCAATTCTGTTGTCTTTTTCAAGTAATTGTCATAAATATAAGGTGTCAAGCCATTTCCTATATAAGAAGTGGCGTCAATCTTTAATTCATAATCAGTAGTACTTAATTGACCTAACAAAATAGGAATTGTATCATGAATCGTAGCGGTCTTTCGTGCATAAACACCTAATGCAACACCATCAGTAGATACGAGTGACAAATTATCATTTGCATTTGGAAATTGTGTGTTATCTCCTGCCCAAAATGCATTGCTAAAACTACTATCAAAAGCAACCGTAGCGTTTCCACCGGCATTGTAATAAACGGAATTATACTTATACCAAAGTGTTAGCGACATAGAACTGTTATTCCCGTTCCCAAAAACAGAAGTTCTTACGTTGGCACCTGTTGCCTTGTAGGATTCTTTTAGTTCGACTACAGGGGAAGAACTATTATTGTTGCCAATCAAGAAGCCCTGACCTGCCTGAATATATTTGGCACTAGTTGCTCCATTACTAGCCAACCCACTTGCAGCATTGTAACTTACATAAGCACCTGTTGAACCAATAGTTGGATCTAAATAATAATAGCTCGCTTTAATGTTTGATGAATTACTATAAATACTATCAAATACTATCGGACAAGGATAAGGGTTTGCCAAATAAGTATATCCGTTTACTGCACTATTTAAACCAAACGATCCGCTATTATACGTTGCGCCGGTGATTGCATTTGTAATACCAGTAGTACTAAACGTTACATTTCCAGTTATCGGAGTACCTGTTGCACGTAAGGTAGTAGCATTGTGCATAGCCAATTGTGTTGGCCCTGTAACCATGACAACAGGGGTTGTATCCAAATCAAAACTTCTATCACCACGTACAAGTGCACGATATGATTGATAAGGATTCAGCGCAGTAGTTTTTGTATTTGAAATGGTATTCCAACCTGCCTTATAATAATAAGCAGAAGCATAACCTGTTAAGGAATGGTCAATACCAGTGGTTGGATCAACTAAATTATGTTTCACTGTCGTATCTAAAGTTCCCGTTATAAACATTCCATATCCACTATTGGAGTAGCTACCACTCTCTTGCCATGTATTAAAAATGGTATTTGCAGGATTATATACGCCATTTGCACTCAAATCTCTGTACGCACGAAATCCTTTTGGAATATATCTTTCAACAGTGATATTACCACTGATAGAACCATTATTTCCATTGACTCCAATTGGTCCAAGAATACCGCTACTAGCAATACTATTAGATTTAAGTATAACATTACCATTAGTAGTGAATGATCCAGATTGAAGGTTTAATACACCTGTAATACCAAGCACTCCCGCAACAGAAACGCCACTCGCATTATTCACCGTTAGGCTACCAACAACACCATTCCCTGCAATTGATTGTGCCGAAGAACCGTTAAGAATCAATACGCCACCTGAGATTGTACCATTGATAGTAATTGGAGAATTAGTTACAGTAATTGTACTGTTATTAAAGAAAGTTACGCCTGAATTCACCGTCAATTTAGTACAGACAATCGGAGAAGCACTTGTATAATTTGCCGCTAATATTGCAATCTGAGAAGAATCAGGTGCACCTGCACTCCATGTTGTACCATTCCAAATGGTTGTTGATGATGGAGTAGCAGCAATTGAAGTAGTTGTTGCCCCTGTGCCAATACTATTTCTTGCAGCTATTGAGAATGTATAAGCTACTCCATTAGATAATCCTGTGAAAGCATAAGGATTATCGGTGATTCCTGTTCTTATGATATTACTTCCTGAAGAAGGAATAGCTGTAATTGTATAATCAATTACTGCATTTCCACCATTACTACTTGGTGCTGTGTAGGCAATATAAACTTGAGTATTATCTGCTGTAGGTGTTACACTTGCGGGTGCATTTGGCACTGTAGCAGGAGTAACAGATGACGAAGCAGAACTCGAAGCACTTGTTCCAACACTATTAGTGGCAGTTACTGTAAATGTATAGGCTGTACCGTTTGTCAATCCTGTAACAATTAACGGACTAGAAACGCCCGTTGTGGTTATATTGCTCGGATTTGAAGTAACCGTATACTCGGTTATAGCAGAACCACCGTTATCGACAGGAGCAGTAAACGCAACAGATACTTGTTGATTTCCTCTTGTAACAGTGCCAATAGAAGGCGCATCAGGAACTGTCTGCAAGAATGAATATGGATTACCGATGCCATATAATGATGCACTTCCCGTAGGTACCAAAAGTGAAGAAGCAGTAACAGTGTAAGGGCCACTTCCCGTAAATGTTCCTAATGCAGATTCATCATAAATGCCACCTGAATAAGTTCCCAAAATTGCACCTGAACTAGAATAACCGCTTCCTTGATTTGCTGCATTATATTGGAACGTAATATTTGATGTATAGGCTCCAGATGCCAAAATTGACCATTGAAGTCCTACCGTATTTGCTACAACAGCAGGTGCATGTGTAAATGAACCAGAAACAGCTACAGTAATGTTATTAGAAGATGAAGTGGCAAATTGAAGAGGTGCATAGTAGTTTGCAGTACCAATTGGTAAAAGTTGACTAACACTTATGCTATTTTTTGTAACCGTACCCGTTCCATTTGTTATAATATAGCTACTGCTACTACCTCCACTTATAGAAGCAACTGTAAGATTATTATTTTCCAAAATAAGTTTTCCAACAGTTAAAGTCAAGGTTCCTGCTACAGTAGTAGCAGAACCAAGTGTTACACCACCTGTTCCATTAATTGTCAAATTATTTACATTACCCGTGAATAATCCACTAGGTAAAGTAAGTGCAGATGCATTAGTAAATACTACTGTTGCACTCACATCACTTGCATCGATGACACCTGATGTCCTTGCAATCGTTCCAGATAAAGTGAGTGTATTTGCACCTAATGTTATCTTCCCATTTGTTAAAGTAAGCGTTCCGGCAATTACTTTGGTACCATTTAATGTAACATTAGTTGAGGTACTTTGAATTGTTACATTAGTAGGGGCATTAGTTGTAGGCCATTCATAAACTGTAGCAGTATATGGTCCACCATTACTGTATATAAGATTTCCTGAAGAATAGTTTGCAGCAACACCGCTTGCACTCTGAACATAACCATTGCTATTAATTTGTAAAGTACCGGCAACAGTGAAAGAGCCATATTTACATAAAATACCTTTGTTAAGTACTAAAGTACCACCTGAAATTACATTTATGTTATAGAACTTCTTTTCATCATCGCCTGTAGTAGTGGCATCACCTGTAAGAGTAGTTGTACTACCATTTGCAACAGTCAACTGCATATCATTACCAAAACCATTATCAGTACCATAAATTGCACCTCCTGAAGCTGTTGAGATGGTAATAGTTTGTGTGGTACCATTCATCGTCAATACTTTCAAAGAACCACCTGTTGCTTGTAATGCTCCATTTGTCACTGTTAAATTTCCGGTTAAAGAAGAATTTCTTGTTAATTGGACCCATGTGCCATTAGTTATCGAAACATTAGTAGGACCATTTGAAGTAGGCCACTCATTACTTTGATTATATTTTGCACCTACTCCACCTGCTGTATTATAATTCAAAGTAGTATTTCCTGAATAAATAGGAGATGCTGTAACATAAGCACCTGAGTTTAAAGTCAATGTCCCTGTAATTGTCGGAATGGTGGTCAAGGTAGCTCCTCCGCCTAGAGTCAGGTTATTAAAAGTTATTGCATAAGTTCCATCAACAGTTGCAGTACCGCTAAATGAAACAGTACCACCTGAGAATGAAGTACCACTCGTATTGTTTGTCAAAGCTCCAGCATTAGCAATTGTCAAAGTTCCTGCAGAGATAGACAATGCACCATTATTGACAACTGTTGTCGCAGTTAATATAGCCGAAGAACTAAGTGTGAGACTCTTGCTGCTATTGATAGTAATCGTAGAAGCAGCGTTAGATACTGTGCCTGTAACTGTAACTGCATGTGCAATTAGTACACTCTCATTTGCTGAAGGAACTGCATTGCCTAACCAAGTACTTGCAGTATTCCAATCGGTAGATGCTTTAGAAATATAGCCTAAATCTGCATAACTACTTGAAGATATTCCTAACCCACCATTTGTTGTAACACTGATTGTACCATTGATTCCAGCAATAGAAGTGAATGTAATGGAAGTGGAAGTATTCGTGATTATCTTATTAAATACACTTGTTCCACCAACGGTCAGAGCAGTAGCGCTACCAAGATATGTTCCAGTAATTGTAACAGTAGTTCCAACGTATCCAGAAGTAGTCGTGCCATTGTTATCAGCAGTCGAGAAACTTGTGATAACAGGTGGATTATTTGCAACAACAACTGCACCTGAAACTTTCGTCGATGTGGATGCACATGTTCCAGAAACTACACAATAATAATAGGTAGTACCTGCTGAGGTTGCAGGAGGTGTATAACTCGTTGAAGTTGCCCCAACAATAAGCGTTCCACCACTATTCGAATTACTTGTATTACTGTACCATTGATGACTAAGACCTGTACCATAAGAAGTGATAGAAAGAGCAGTAGGAGAACCGCCTACAAACACATTTTGTATGGTTGATGATGGATGAGAAGTAACGACAGGATTATTTAATGAAAGTCCATTTGCATAAAAATTAATACTGCTACCACTTACATTATAATTATAAATACGAATCTTTCCAGGTGCTTGAGGTGTCTGAGTAATGAGTGTACCTGTATAATTATAAATGCTTGTTCCAACAGTCACTTCTAAGGCATAAGTAGTAGCTGAAGTATAAACCAAGCCAATATTTATGCCACTAGTAGTATAAGGAATTGTTGTGGCAGGAGTGCCTGAATTGTCATGAATAGTATAATATGTGCTTCCACCTACAAAGTAGAACTCCATCAAAGTTGCTCCGGTAGAATTATATAGACTAAATCCAACACTACTTCCTGCAGGAACAGTTGTGTTAGCAATTGAGAAGTTAATAGTTTGTCCAACAGACATGACAGAAGAAAGAGGTCTGACAGCACTGGCTGTATTTGATGAATTAGCCCATAATCCCCAAGACTTACTATTTACGTCAATTGAGGTACTTGATGCGACAATAAAGAAACCAGAAAAACTACTTACAGAAGCTAAAGACCACGCACCAAAACCAGATGTATTGTCATTATCTCCATTATTTAAACTCGAACCTGCAACACTTTCATTAACTGCTACTAATACAGCATTAGAATTTACAGCACTACAAGCTGCATTTGAAACAGCTGCCCTATAATAGAGTCCGGCTGTTAAAGCTGCAGTAGTATAAGAAGTAGTAGTAGCCCCTGAACCACCACTTACAGAACTCCAAGATGAATTATCACTTGAAGACTGCCATTGAATATTTCCAGTAGAGCCTGATAAACTAACAGCTGTTGTTTCTCCAGAACATATAGCATTTGAAGTAGCAGAGACAGTTCCCGCAACAGGCTGTGCTACAACAGTAACAACAGGAGAACCAGAAGGAGCGACCACTGCACAGCCATTTGCATCGGAAACAGAAGTTAATCCATAAGTAGTAGTAGATGCAGGTGAAACCGAAATACTCGAACCAGATGTATAACTGTTTACCGTTCCTCCTGCGCCACCTGTATAAATAACAGTATAAGGAGAAGATCCACCTGTAATTGCTACAGACAAATTGGTAGAAGAACCATTACAAATAGTTGCAGCTCCAGAAATAGTAGCTGCTGTTGGCAATGGACTTCCTGTTCCAGAAACTGCTACATTTTGAGACACAGCACCACTACTTGTTGCAGTAATATTGCCCGTATAGGTAGTAGCTGATGAAGGAATAAATTGTACATAAATTGTTGTATTACTTACAGAACCACCTGAAGGAGTTAATGAAAGTGCTCCTGTAGTATAACCACTTCCAGACGACAATGAGATTTGATAACCTGCCGGCGGTGTCAATGTTAAGTTACCAATAAGATTTGCCCCTGAAACTGTAAAAGTATTTGGAGAGGAGGTAGCGTTAACACACACCCCACCAAAAGCAGTGATGGCACCCACAGTAATTGTAGGAGTAGGCGTATAAACTAAACTAATGTTTCCACTAGAAAAGGCAATAGAAAATACACCTGCTAGACTATTAGTAAGATTATTTGAAATAGCAATATTAGATGTAGAAGGGGCAGAACCTGTATAAGTTCCAATTGTCCAAGTATAAGGAGTAGAACTAACAAAACCAGCAATTGTACCATTCAAAGAAACAATAAAGTTAGAGCCTGAAGTCGCACTATTTGTTATTGTACCTGCAATTAACTTATCCCAATTTGTTCCAGCTGTTCCTCCAGATGGAATATTATTTATATCTACATAATAAGTACCACCTGCACCTAAGGTTAGGTTTCCAGAAGTTAAGGTTCCAATAGACCCGCTAGAATTTGGACTTATTACACCACTCACAGAAACAGTTCCATTTACTGTTCCTGTTCCACTCAATGTTGCGCCCGAACTAACTGTAACTGCGGAACCTGATGCCAAAGAACCTGTAATATTTAACGTTCCTGCAGTAACAGAAGTTGTTCCAGTATATGTATTAGCACCACTCAACGTCCAAGTACCTGTACCACTTTTTGTCAATGTTCCTGATCCTGTACCTATGATACTTGCAATACTTCCACCTGTGGTACCATTTAGAGTTAATGCATAACCAGCCCCAGTGATTGTACCAGTATTACTAATGGTAAGGGCTCCAAAATTAGAAGTGATAGTAGCGGCGCTACCTAGCGTAATCAAACCACTATAAGTAGCAGAAGTGGCAGAGCTATTAGTCAATGCACCTGCAGCAATTACAGAAGACCCTGTGCCATTGATTGTAAGAGGTTCGGCGGTAGCTAATGAATATCCATATACATCCAAAGCACCTCCACTATTTACAACTGTACTTGAAGCAATTGTACCCAAAGGAGAGTTTGAACCAGAACCAGCACTTCCTAAAAACAAAGTACCATTATTGATAGTAGTCAAACCCGAATATGAATTGGCGGCACTCAAAGTCCAAGTACCTGTATTCGTTTTATATAAACTACCGGTACCAGTAATAGCGGAAGTGGTTAATAAACCTCCAACAGTTCCATCTAGGGTAAGTTGATACCCTGCAGTTGTTACACCACCCGACAGAGTAAGTGCTCCAAAACTTGAATAAACGCTTGCGTTAGAGGCTAAAGTTATTGGTCCACTATAGGTAGCTGCAGTAAGGGAGCTATTAGTAACTGCTCCAAAAGTATTATACCCACTACCATTAATAGTCAATGGTTCAGCAGTAGCCAATGAATAACCACTAACATCTAAAGATGCACCGCTACTTATAATAGTATTGCCTGAGGTTGTTCCCAAAGGAGAATTAGGAGAAGTTCCTGAAGCACCAAGATATAGAGTACCATTACTAATAGTTGTTGTACCAGTAAAGGTATTATTACCACTCAAAGAAAGATATCCTGCACCAGTCTTTGTAATATTTCCACTTCCTGAAATTACACCACCATAATAATTTGTAATGCCACTTGCCACATCAATTGCACTTGTCGTTAGAGAAGTCAAAGTTGTAGCCCTATTACTGTTCAAGGTAAAGCCACTTGTGAATCCTAGTGTACCCCCACTTAGGGTTAATCCACTAGTCGTAGCACCTAAATTAGCATCTGCACTAACAGAGATAGCTCCACCAGAAATAGTAGTACCTCCAGAATAAGTATTTGTACCTCCTAAAGTTTGTATCCCTGTACCAGTTTTAGATAGCGACAAGGTTCCTGAACCATTTAAAATCGTTCCTGAATATGAAGAATTAGAGTTGCTTTGTAAAGTCAAAGTACTTAGGTATGCCCCACCAATTGTAACAGAGCCTGAAGTACCAGATAAAGTACCAATTGTTGCATTCCAACCATAACAATCCAATGTGCCCCCACCCATATTAAGATTATTATAATTTAATGGCTGATTTGACGTACTCCCAACTCTTAATGTGCCCCCATTCAAATTGATACCACCAGAAAAAGTATTAAGTCCAGAAAGTGTTAATATGCCCGTTCCTGACTTAGTTAATGTATTTGGTGATAATGTAGAGGTGCTATTAGCAGCATACCCATCTTGTATACTGTTGCTTTCAGTAAAGGAAGTATTACTTGAACCAATTGGTAAAGCCCCGTTATTGGTAACTTTATCCAAATTACTACTGTTACTTGCATTCCAATATATATTTTGGTTCGCCCCACCATCCCAATCATTACTTAAATAAACTGAATACTCAGTTATAGGATTAGACGTATTCATTAATAAATCATAAAAAAAAGAGGTTGTTGTTCCATCATTAATTGTTGCATTTACCCTGTCAGGAGCAGTTATAGTAATAACAAAAGTAAATGTCTTAAATGTTCCTTGAGAACCATACAACAAATTGGAACCTGTGGAAGTAGCAGAAAGAGAACCTGAACCATTCCCAAATTTGGCATACCAAGCACCATAGTTGTCGTTATTAAAACAAATTCCCGCATTATTAAAGCCATCATTATAATTTGAATGACTTGAAGGTGATGCCAACAAGGCAAAACCCATTTGTCCGAAAGCCCTTGTTGCTGAAAGTGTTATTGTAAACACATCACCTACTTTCAAGGATCGGGCAGAACCACTATTTGTACCATTTGTTTGAAACTGACGCCAAGCAACAACTTGTGGACTTGTGCCATGAGAGTACATTCCCATCTGAAAGGCATTTTGATTAAAAACACCACTCGTGCCGCTTGTAAAAACAGTTCCTGCTGTGTAATAACCTGTTTGTTCAATATAGTTGACTGTCGTTTGTCCAATCCCAATACAGCACTGTAAAATTAGTAGTGTAGAAATCAGCAAAGCTTTCTGAATTTTCTTAAATCCTAAAGCATAATTGCTATGAAATGGCAAGCAAAACTTTTTCATATTTAGCGTTTGTTTGAAAATTTATATTTTAAAATAATCTGTATATAAAATTTAAAATCCTTCTTAAAAGTAATTCTTTAGCATGTATTTTCCTGTTCAATCAAATTCGTTACAACCATTCTATTAAAAAGCAAAACTATATTATAGCTATACACTGTATTCAGTATTAATTTCATTTATGTTTTAATCTAAAATTTCTCCAACCCTCAAATAAGAGAGAATTGGAGAAATTTCATCAAACTAATTACCCATGTTTTATTGTACTTCCTTTATTGCTTTTCTACATTTAAATTTTGCAAGATGTTATTATCCCTGTCTGTTACAACTACACGATAATAGCCCTTTGCAAATTTATTGAAAGGTATCTGCACAGTTGAAGTTCCTAATGTAATGTTTGTTATTCTAGAAGTTACTACTTGCCCTAAAACATCAATGAATTTAATTTGCACATTACCTAAATTTTGTACTGAACTAAAACGCAAATTGAGGCTGTTTAAAACAGGATTAGGGAATAAATTAACGATCAATCTATCGATACTTTTAATTGCCACTACAGCAGAATATGCTTTAGTTCCATCAGTATGAGTTACAATTAATCTATAATAACTTGTACCTGCAAAAGGTGTAAAGTCCTTAAAATTATTTACTAAAGTTTCAGTTCCAAAAGTTGAAAACTCATTAAAATGAATACCGTCGGCGCTCTTTTCAACTGTAATCTTTGCAATGTTTGCATCTCCGTTGATTGCCCACTTCAAAAGGTTATAGCCTGCTGCTGAAACCCCTGAAAAATTATCAATCTTAATAGGCAAGGCTGTACCTCCTAATACTAGATTGAATTTTGCCTTTGTATTGTCAATTCCTTCTAAGAATAATAAGTAATTAGTATTCGCTGTAAGTCCCGTGATAGATGTCAACGCAGTATCTCCATTAAAAGTTAAACATGCAATTGGTAAGGGGTAGTTGTGGCCTTTTGGAGCTGCATTCACCTGATAAATGGCAAGTTTTACACCCGAAGCACTACAGACAGCCAATTCATCAGGAGATGTCTTATAACCATTTACTGTAATATCCAAATTCCCGCCAATTGCATTTGTCATAAATGCATAATATGCATTGTTTGTAATGGCCATTATTTGTCCAGAACAATTTACAGCAGAAGGTTGTGGATCTGTAAATTTATTAGAAGTCGCATTTACCAAATCAAAATTAACGGAAGTACCGGGTGCGATACTCGCAGTAGGAAAAGTTGTAGGGGGTTCATCATTTGCAACATTTATAATACTGTCTGTCAAAGGTATCATTTCGGTACCTGGCGAACTATAACAAGTTCCTCCATAGGAATTATTCTTTGGTGTAATCAAGTAATTTCCCCCTACTAATGCGCCATAATCCAAAGATGTTTTCCTAACTCCATCCGACATTCCACCATTCATTACAGAACCAGGATTTATGAAAGGCAAAGTTGTTCCCTCTTGTGGATCATTCACATGAGCAAGACCAATTGCATGTCCTAGTTCATGAAAAATAGTACTCTCAATATCATAAACAGAGTCTGGACTTACAATTGGAGGGCAAGGCCCATAAGAGAAGTTAGTACTTCCAAGCGAAAACCCTGCATTTCGAAATACCATATCGAAACCTACTTTTTTATATCCACTAGTGGAAAGAGGCGTACAAATTGTTGCATAATAGTAGGTAACTCCTAAAGTTCCAGAAGGTAATGGGCTAAAACTTGTATTTTTATTATCGAACATTACCAGATTAATGTCATCACCAGAAACAGCCTGAAGTGTAGTATCCTTTCCAATGATTGCATTGAAGCCAACTTTGTTTTTCCAAGTATTCAAAGACCTAGTAAATATGGTTCTAGCGGCACTGTCAAAGTCTCTACCACCCCCTAAATGAGAATTACAAAGTCTAAAAGTGTATCCACCTAGGCCATTATGATTCATCAAACTAAGTTCTTTTGTAGTTACTGTTACGGGTGCTACTGTACGATAGGTGGCAGTTTGTACACTATAAGGGATATTTAATATTTTGGAAGTTGAATCGAAAACACCTGCAGAATTTTCAACCCAAATTCTGCCCGTGCCTGCAGCACTAGGAACTTTTACAACAATTTTAGTATCAGACCATGAAACTAATAATGGATCGTTTCTATCCACATAAAATTTTGCACCTCCTTGACCATCATAGGTATCATCGAACCATATAGCAGCCAATCCTGTATTTGTTCCAAATCCAGAACCTGTTACAGTCAAAGTGTTTTTTGTAGGATTTAAGGTTGCTCCTGCAACTATAGTATCAGGTGTAAAGTTTGCAATTTTTGGTACAGCTAAAATTACTGGTAATCCATTCCCCCCCAAAGTAGCAAGAGAAGTTTGTGGCTTTTTTGCACTGAAAGAAGCATCTTTTGTAACCGGATCTGTAGAAGTTAGCGATTTAATTTGTGGATATAAAACATCCACTATATTACTATAACGAGTTAAAGGGGCATTTGCTGTATAGTTATTTAAATCATACTTATAAAATCCTTGCGCACCTGCATAAACATCAAATAATACATTACGAGATGTAGGAGAAAGTATTTTTTGTGAATTAGGATAGCAACAAAACAAACCAATTTCATTGAGTCGAAGGTTTAATAAGTGTGTAGTAGAAACAGAATATCCATCTAATTGACCACCTTGTGTTACAATTTCAATTTCAGAGCTAGTAGTACTGCCCTTAAACACTTTGTAAATATGGATAGTGTTGCTAGTATAAATAAATGTATGTTTATCGTTCCAAAATGGCTGCTGCTTTACAACAATTCCCTCTACTACTAATGAAGAAGAGTTAACCTTTTCTCTATCACTCACACGATAATAGGATTGTCCATTAACATAGGATGTAGTTACAAAAAGAGCCATTATTAAAATACTCAGGAAGTAAAGATTTTTCATAATAAAAATAATTTAATGTGTTTAATATTGTACAATTAGAAGTAAATATAAGGGTGTTTGAAAACAAAATATAATATCTACTCAAATTTTATAAAAATTTAATCACTGATTCAATGCAACACTATTACATTAAATTATGTATAAAGCAATAAATGGTGCATTTTAAATCTTAAACTGTTTGTTTTAAGTTGTTCATAGAATACCATACTTATTAAAACATAAAAGGCATCCCTTAACTATCTCAAATTATTTTATCACATCCCCTCCCCTGCCTATACATTGCTAACTTATTATTGTCTCTATCAGTAGAGTCAGAAACAATTATTTATAACTATCAAAACCAAATCTAATGAAATTAAACCCTATAAAATTAAACAATACAAACGGACTTACGCTCACTACTAATATCCATAAAACCTTGAATTTTAATCTACACTCTTCAAGGGATTATAACAAAAGCCAACTCAATATCAAAATATTTCTGTGCCGCAATATACTTAGTGTAATATATACACATTAAAAGCGAGTATAAAAAGATATTTTTATCTTCAAAATTTTAATGAAAATTTAAGCAATATGGGTGCAATGGCTTTAATTGCTTTAAAAAAGCATGGAAAAGATCATTTAGAAGCATTAAAATTATCATACCTTATAGTTGCATCTAAACAGAAACCAAACTATTCGATATTAAAGGAGTTATATACACTACTTTCTGTGTTGTTTCTGCAAGAGAGTCTCTAGTTGATTTGCTACAACAATCATAAATTATTTAACAAAAGAATTTCTAGATTAAGTTCATAATATGCAACAAGGCAATGAATTGTGTAGCAACCCGATGAATTGACATACTGTAGCGGAGAATGCTGACTTTCGATGAGATGCCTACGGCATGACAATAGAAGCGTTGCTGAATGTAAATAGTTGTCTGAATTAGGATTTGTAGAATTCTAGAATGGCTATGATAAGCGTGTAATAAAAATTTAAACCACTTTAGCCATTGTATAATATTATTTAAATTATAAACCATTTTAATATTTTTAAAATTATTTAGCTGTATTTATTACAAAACAGTTGATTCTGACCATTTTCTTAGTCTCATACCATTTGAAGTTATAAAAGGTTGACTTGTGTTGGGAATAATATGTTTGTTGTTAGGTTAATTAGAAAATGGAATAAGTAGTATTGCGAGAGTTAGGTATTAGGAATTAGGTATTAGATATTAGGTTTTAGGTATAAGGTGAAGGGTATAAGGCAATGTGGTTTTTATTTTAATTTTTTATATTTTATTGTTTATTGATTATTGATTATTGTTTATTGTTCATTATTTATTGTTTATTGTTTATATTTTAATTATGTCACATAACAAGTTTCCGAATTCGTTTAAGGGTCAACAGATTTTATTAAATGCCATTAATAAGAAAAATACTAATGATGCAGACAAGAGTGTCATAAAGGCCTATATGCTGACGAAGGGCATCGTTTTAGCCACTGATATCTCGAATGGAGAATTAGCGGCAGATCACGAGATAAAACGAATAATGTATGAGGGGAAGAGTGAACAGGCAACAATAACAAGGAACACGACTTTTAAACCGGTATGGGTGCAAACATTATTGTGGATTCAATTTTTGAAAGTTAATTTGGGAGGCAATGTTAAATTATTGACTGATTGGGGAGTGACAATTGATGTGAATGGTCATATTACTTTTCCCACAGATTTCCCTTCGAGGGCAATTATTAGTGGTAAGATTATAGTGAAGCATGGTGCCTATACAGTTGGCACTAGTCCTTTACAGCCTTTTATCACTGCTAATGGGGATGACATGGAGGCATTAGGGGCTGCGAATACTTCGGCGATTGCTTCTAATGATTTATCTGTTCAGATGGGTATCAAATCTTCGATTGAAACGGCTGCAAGGAAGAAATTGTGGGCAACACCAAAGAAGGATCTCCGATTGATTGGCGATTTTTTAATGAAATTATTTGCGACAGATACGAGTGTGGTTGGGGAATGGGGTTATCATATTGTATCGTTGGTGTCTGTTTCTAAAACTAGGAAGTCAATGTTAAAGCCGACCCTGACAAGGACACTTTCAGGAATTGTACTAGGTACAAAACTAATCAATATTGGAACAACGGATTTGGTATATCACACTGGAAAGAAAGCTGTTGGTACACCTAATATTGTGAAAGGTGGGGAAGAAGTTGGACTGAATAAAGGATGTAGCAGCATTACTGTTATGAATCCTTCACTTACAGAAAAAGTGTTATTTACGGTGGTGACGAAATAGAGGAAAAGAGGAAAAGAGGCAAGGAGGGAAAGAGGGAAGGAGGGTAAGAGGGAAGGAGGGTAAGAGGGAATATGAACTATTAACTTTTAAATATAAGTGGTGAGTTTGCGAATAGAAGAAAGGTTGTGAATTCTGGTATTTTTATAAGCAATTATGTTACAAATAATGACAAAAAAGGTACGGGAACAAGCAGAAATAGTACGTGAAGTAATAAAAATGTTACAAATAGTGGCAAAAATGGTACGGCAGGGTGGCAGAAATGGTACGGTAGGGTGGCAGAAATGGTACAAATAGTGGCAAAAAAGGTAGTAAATTCAATATTTTACTACTCAAATTCTGAATCTAATAGACAAAACAGGCATTTTCATATTCAGAACTTTTTAAACTGAAAAATAGTGGGTAGTCTTCGCAACAACATTTCAAAGAAATTGAATATCCCTGTTGGAAATTACTCATTGTAATAATGGGATGCGAAAAATTGGGCGTTCTTTAGTTAAACACAAAATACGCAATAGGCCTCTACTTCAATTCACAACTACTTTAAACAGAAGTTTTTGTATTTGTGAGTTTCATTACGAGTCTATTGCGTAATATGGGATTAACGTTTAACTTTCTACCTATTCTTTTGCATTCTTTATGAGTCTTTTATCATCAGTCCTTAAAATTATAAGAAGACCAAGGACGCCGCACTTTTTACTCAAACTTTTGGCGGCATCCTATTTGGTCCCTATATTTTTGATGGATAGTGGTTAGTGAAAAAAAAGGGTTTTTTATATTTAAATTAAATTAATAAAAATTAATTTCTCCATCTACACTAACAACTTATAACTAACCACTACTTCCACCTTTTGCCTGCATTAACTTATTCTTTGATTAACCTTATGCAACTAGTTTTATCATCAGTGGTTTGTATCAATAGATTATAGATACCTCTAGCTAAATTATTAGTTTCAACGACAGGGTTAGTCGCATTCTTTAAAAATTGGGTGTACACAATCTTTCCAAAATTATCTACTACATTGATCCTTGAAATCTTTTCACCAAAAATTACAACCCTTTTTTGTACCGGGTTTGGAAAGACACTCATACGACTGCTATTCCCCTCAAATTGTACACGCTCAATTTGACTGTAGGAAATAACTCCTTGTTTATCTATTGATTTAATTCGATAAAAATTAACCCCTATAACAGGTTCTTTAGCCACTAAACTGTACCTATTACTACCACTCCCAAAAGATTCTATTGTTTCAATATCCGTAAAGTCGCTACTATTGTTGCTATGTTGAATGGTAAACGAAATTGTATTTGATTCACCTATTGTTTGCCACTGTAACAAAACTTCACGATTCATCAGCTTTGCATTTAGGTTGATTGCTTTAATGGGTAAAATAGACCGTATAGTATCGGTAGCACTAAACAATGTCAACCCTGCCTTAGAATCGTAAGCACGTACAAAGTACACCCCTGTTGTAGTTGGTTTATAAGTAGAATCACCTGTTACTGTATAAACGACACTACCATTTAAAAACCAAGTATAAGAAATTACACTATTTGTACCTCCAAATGA
>CANCPA010000090.1 GCA_947379895.1 Chitinophagaceae bacterium
GCTACTGCCAAATTTGCGACCGCAGGAAAAACTGTAGGAAAGAAGGATTTAGCCTTACAGGCAATATCTTATGGTAACGTATATGTTGCACAGGTGGCAATGGGTGCAAATCCACAACAAACTTTATTGGCAATGAGGCAGGCAGAAGCATACGATGGACCTTCGCTTATATTAGCTTATAGTCATTGTATTGCGCATGGTATTGATATGACGAAGGGATTGCATCAGCAACAAATGGCTGTGAAGAGTGGTTATTGGCCGTTGTTGAGGTACAATCCACAGATAAGGAAATCAAATGGTAATCCTTTTATCTTGGATTCTCCACGTCCTTCAATGACTTTGAAAGAGTATGCATTCAATGAGTTAAGGTATAAGAATCTTGAGAAATCGAATCCCAAAGAGGCAGTACATTTAATGAATATGGCACAGGAAATGGTTGATTTAAGATGGCAAACTTATGAGAGTATGAGTGGATGGGATGCAGATTCGTTTACTCCTGTATTTTAGGAGAAAAGATTAAAAGATTTTAATAAATGTTCTGAGGGAGTTGCACTATTTATAGTGTGGCTCCTTTGTTTTTTTAAGGGTGGGAGGATTTTGTTAGTCTATTTGTATTTCGGAAAGCCTTTCCTTTAGTTCATTCAATTCCCTGTGAGACTTTAGTTTATCTTCAGAATTTGCTATCAAGTGATTATTAGTAAAAATCATATCATCCCTAAATGTTTTAAAGTCAGGGATTATTTTTGAATTCGGATAACATCCAATTATTATGGTAATCATAAATTCATCGTATTTGCTTACTAATATTTTATTCATAAAAACAAAACAAGCATAAAAAAGTAAGGAGTCTTCAATTGTAATTTTAAGTACTTTTTTATCACCTGCTTTTTGTGTCTTACTCTGAAGTGCTTCAATCGATTCCTTAGTCGTAATTTTTTCAATACCCAATGAAGGCATTTCTCCCATCTCCATCAGTGAAATATGAAGGAAGATGAATGACAATACCATGTTTAAATGTCCTCTATATTGAGGTATTTTTGGAATAATTACAATTGCCATAATTATTTATTTGAGGTGAAAGTAATGGATTCATTCATTAAAGCTTGAATTGTAATTTAATTTTCCATTGTAATAAAATTAACAAGACTTTTTTTATACCTTTTGTCTTGTTCACTTCAATACTTTGGCGGTCTTTTGGTTGAAAATTGACAGAATGTATTTTTGGAAACGATGCCGGAAACGATTGCGATATATTAGTTGAGATTATAGTATCTGTTCTAATACATTTGGATGAAATATGAAGGGATAATATCTATCTTCTTCTGATTTTTTAAGCACTAAACTTTCCATAAGAAGTGTAGTCAACGACGAATAAGAAGTATTTTGAAACTTTATAAATAAATATAAATGACTTTTACACGGATGGTGTTTGCCTTGTTTCTTTTGTTAGAATTAAATTATTCTATTGCCCAAGTCCCCAAGTTAATAAAATCTAATGAGCTATTGATTAAAGGTAATTCAGGTGTTGAATTACGGGAAAAAGAAAGCATCAACGAGTCGTGGAAACAATTTGCCGGTGATGTAGTGGGTGCTGAAAAAGTAGATTTTAATGATGAATCTTGGCAGACAGTGAATCTTCCTCACACGTGGAATGCAATAGACGCTTATACTCAAAAAAAATATTATAGAGGTATAGGTTGGTATCATAAGAACCTTTTATTAACCAATAGATATGTAGGAAAGAAACTCTTTATCAATTTTGAAGGGGTATTTTTAAAGGCAGATATTTATGTAAATGGCAAGTTTGTAGGTGAACATAAAGGGGGGTACACTGCCTTTACTTTTGATATTTCTAACTACATAACCATTCCGGGTAAAAATAGTATTGCCATAAAAGTAGATAATAGTAAGGACTTGGATTTGCCACCGATATCGGGTGATTATACCATGTTTGGTGGAATATATAGGGATGTATATCTAGTCTCAACTAATCAGGTGCACTTTGATGAGTTGAATCTAGGAAGCAGTGGTGTTTTTATAGAAACACCCTTAGTTAATGATAAAACTGCAACCGTAAAAGTTAGGGGGACAATCACTAATCAATCCACAGATAATAGGAACTTAACCATCGTATCCAAAGTCATAGATAATGCAGGGATTGTGGTAGCTGAAATGAAGTCAAAACTAAAACTAGCTTCAGGAGCAAATAGAAACTTTGAACAGTTGTCTGAAAAGATTTCCAATCCAAAATTATGGTCACCCGAAAATCCCTATTTATACACCGTTAAAACTTCAATTATTTCTGATGATAAAACCCAAACCTTGCTTGATTTCCAAAATCAACCCCTTGGTTTTCGATGGTTTGGTTTTAGTGCTGATTCAGGGTTCTATTTGAATGGGAAATACTTAAAACTAATTGGTGCAGCCCGTCATCAGGATTATATGGGATTGGGCAATGCATTGGATAATGACCTGCAAAGAAGAGACATACAGTTATTGAAAGCAATGGGTGGCAATTTTATCAGAGTTAGCCATTATCCACAAGACCCTACTATCATCGAGATGTGTGATAAATTGGGCATATTAGTTTGGGAAGAAACACCACTTGGTAATACCTTTTATAATAGTGAGGAATTGAAGGCAACCTGCATCAGTAGCTTAAAAGAGATGATTAGGCAGAATTATAATCATCCAAGCATTATCATTTGGGGATATATGAATGAAGTGGGGCTTGGTACGGCTAAGATGGCGGAAAAAGAAAAGAAAAAGGGTATTTATGAACTTACGGCCAATTTTGCTAAAGTATTAGAAAGTATTGTACAAGCTGAAGATAAAAATAGACTCTCCACAATGGCTCAAAACTCGGGGGGAAATGGCTATTATAAGGACTATGGATTTTCAAGTACACCAAATGTAATTGGATGGAATACTTATTATGGTTGGTATAAGGGAAAGTTTGACGACTTTGGTGTATTTATGGATAAAGTGCATACAGAATCTCCTGAAATGAAATCGTTAATTAGTGAATTTGGTGCGGGTAGTGATCAACGATTACATAGCTTGAATCCAGAACAATTTGATTTCAGTATCGAATGGCAGCAATTATACCATGAATCTTATTTGAATCAAATATTCAGTAGGAAATATATTGCAGGTGCTGCTGTATGGAATATGATAGATTTTTGCGCCGCAGGACGTCAGGAGAGTATGCCACATATTAACAATAAGGGATTATTGTATAATAATCGTACCCCTAAGGATGTTTACTATTTGTATCAGGCATGGTTAGTTAAAACGCCTGTTCTGCACATCGCTTCCCGTGATTGGCAGAATAGGAAAGGCATTCAGGCATCACCAAACGATAAGACAGTAATACAGCCTATTAAAATATATTCAAATCTTGACAGTGTTGAATTGTTTGTAAATGGAAAGTCAAATGGGATATTAGGTGTTAACAAAGGTGTTGTTATTTGGAATGTGCCTTTTTCAAATGGAAGAAATTCTCTTATTGCAAAGGGTGTAAATGCAAATAAAAGTTGTGAGGATGCCATGCAAATTGACTTTGAAATAGTGCCGATAATGTTAAATCAGGGTAATGACAAAGCCTTTGAAATAGCTGTAAATGTGGGGAGTAATTGTTTCTTTTCTGACCCAATTAATAACACTACTTGGTTGCCCGATCAGCCATATAAAACTGGGAGTTTTGGTTATGTAGGTGGCGATATATTTAGAGCAGGAGAAGGAAAGATTGGCCATCAGTCAGATGTTAATCAAACACGTAATGTGCCATTGTATCAAACTTTCAGGTTTGGATTAAGTGATTATAAGTTTGATGTTGCAGATGGAGAATATGAGGTAGAATTGTATTTTGCAGATTTAGGAGGGAAGTCGTCCAAAACAATTTATGATGTAAGTGAATCAGAAGGAAAGGGAAAAGAAATTAGCCAATTTAGTGTTTTACTAAATGGAAATAAAGTGCTTGAAGATTTTTGTCCATCCGTACAATATGGTGCTTTAAATGCAGTAAATAAAACCTTTGTAGTTCAAGCAATAGATTTAAAAGGATTAACAGTGTCATTTGAAAAAGGAAAAGGAAATACTTTTTTAAATGCTATAAAAGTGAGAAGATTAAATTAAAAATGTAATTGCTAAATAATGAGCGTTCGTGATTTGCATGAGTGATTATAATAATTTTCAAAACAAGATATTTGGTTGTAGGGGAGAATAGCAAAGTTTCTCATTTATTCATTTTGATTCCCCACTAATTATAAAAGGATTAATTAACATCGAATAAATAATATTATTAAACAATAAACAACAATAATGACAATAAAAACAATTGTATTTACATGGGTTTTATTAGTAAGCCTTCAATGCTCAATTGCACAAATACCCAAAGTGTTTTTAACAAAAGGGGAGCGTTTAGCTGAGGTGAAGAAACGTATTCAATCAGGAGATGCAGAAGCAAAATCTTGGTTAGACCATTTGTTGAAAGAATCAAATAAGGATTTAGATAGAAAGCCCCTGTCGGTAATGGACAAAAAACAAGTGCCTCCCAGTGGTGATAAACACGATTACATGAGTCTTGCCCCTTACTTTTGGCCTGACCCTGCCAATCCTAACGGGGCATATATCCGTAAAGATGGAGAGCGTAATCCAGAAATTTATGGTATCAATGACCACAAGGCAGTAGATGAATTGCAAAAGGCAGTTAAGTTATTGTCGCTTGCCTATTATTTTTCAGGTCAGGAGGTATATGCAAAGAAAGCAGCTCAACTATTACGTGTATTTTTCCTTGATACAGCTACTAAAATGAATCCAAATATGAAGTATTCACAAGCCATCAAAGGAGTCAATGATGGTAGAGGAACGGGCATTTTAGATACCCGTTCATTTGCGGATGTGGTAAGTTCTGTTGGTTTACTAGAAGGATGTAAGTCATGGACTAGCAATGATAAGGAACAATTAAAGGCATGGTTTACCGAATATTACGATTGGATGATTAATAGCAAGGGCGGAAAGGATGAGCGCAATGCGAAGAATAACCACGGAATTTGGTTTGACACACAGATGTTGAGTATCGGATTGTATTTGGGTAAAGATGATTTCGTAAAAGATTATCTAAAGAGTACCCTTGCCCGTATTGATGTACAACAAGAAACTGATGGAAGGCAACCACTTGAATTGGTTCGGACTACCTCTTTGGGTTATAGTACATTCTGTTTGTCAGCATGGTTTACTGCCGCTAATCTTGCGGATAAGGTAGGCGTAGATATTTGGAATTATCAAACAAAAGATGGAAAGGGAATTAAGAAGGCATTAGATTGGTTGTTACCGTATGCGTTAGGTGAAAAGGATTGGACATATCAGCAGATTCATCCATATAAAAGAGGGGAACTTTTTCCGATTGTATTGCAAGCATCCGCACATTACAAAGAGAAAAAGTATGACGCAGCAGTGGAACAACTAAAGGCAGAAAAGGATGATTATTATGCCGAAATCATGTTTGGAAAATAGTGAATTGATACCCTGTCAAATCTTCAAAGCTCACATATATGCTTTACAAGAAAAGATAGCATCCCATGAAAAGAGTATGTAGTTTTTCAAGAATTGATTTGATTTTTTTGAAGATTAATAAAGCGGTTCTGAAAATAAAATTTAATAATTGTGGGTAGGTATTATAGGATACGTCAGTGTCAATAGTAGTTAATATGACTTTGATTACATGCAAAATACTTTGCCATTTCTTTGTTTAGAGCTATCTTATTTAAAATAGATTTGTACAATCTTTTTAATACAATACGACTTTAATTCTAATAATAAGTATAAATCAAATCTCTTCATTTTCATTCAATTGTTTACAATACTTTTGCGGCTCATTTTTAGATTTAAAAAGTATAGATACTGATGGATAAAAAGGACGCGACTGTAATAAGCTCTTCAATTGGAGTTGGTGCTGATAAATATGAGGCGGTTATAGGATTGGAAATTCATGCACAATTACAAACTGCAAGTAAATTATTTTGTGGTGATAGTGCTGCTTTTGGTGGTGCACCTAACACTCATATAAGTGCAATTACTATGGGGCATCCTGGTACATTACCTAAAACAAATAAGAAGGCTGTTGAGTATGCTATCAAGATGGGCATTGCCTGCAATTGCGAAATTGTAAAGGATAACTACTTTGCACGTAAAAACTATTTCTATCCTGATTTGCCAAAGGGTTATCAAACTTCTCAACATACAACACCGATATGTAAGGGTGGTACTGTGCATATTTCTACAAGTTTGGGGGAAAAGGAAGTGGAACTGAATAGAATTCACTTAGAAGAAGATGCAGGAAAAAGTATTCACGACTTACACGATGATTATACCTGCGTTGACTTGAACCGCGCAGGAGTACCGTTAATAGAAATTGTTACGGAACCTTGTTTATATAGCAGTGAGGAGGCCTATCAATATGTTACAGAAATAAGGAAATTGGTGCAATGGATTGGGGTATGTGATGGTAATATGGAAGAAGGAAGTCTTCGTTGCGATGCAAACGTTTCGATACGATTGAAAGGAGAGAAGCGCTTGGGTACAAAGGTAGAAGTGAAGAATCTGAACAGTATACGTAATGTAAAGAAAGCAATAGATCTGGAAATTGCACGTATGATTGAAATAGTAGAAAAGGGAGGCAGTATTGTGCAGCAAACAAGGAGTTATGATGCCGATAATGATACTACTTTTTCAATGCGAGATAAGGAGGAGGCGAATGACTATCGCTATTTTGCGTGTCCTGACTTATCACCGTTTCATTTAACAAAAGAATTTATTGAAAGTATTGGGGCAGCGTTACCGAAGCTTCCCAAACAATTGATGGCAAGTTATCAGCAGGATTTTGGACTGAATGCTTATGATGCCTCTCAACTATGTGATGAAAAAGATACGGCTGATTTTTTTAATGCAGTAGCAAAAGAAACCACTAATTACAAGGCAATAGTAAACTGGATTACTGGTCCTGTAAAACAATATTTGAATGATAATAATTTGAGTATAGGACAACTAAATCTACCTGCAAAGACATTGGCCTCATTAATTCAATTAATTAATGATGGCAAAGTGAATTTCTCAGTTGCGGCAACCAAAATATTTCCTTTATTGTTGCAAACCGATAAGCAGCCCTTACAAGTGGCTGAAGAATTGAATGTGTTACAGGTAAGTGATACTAATGAATTAGAGGGTTGGGTTGATGAGGCAATAAGCAAGATGCCTGATAAAGTAACAGAATATAAAAAAGGCAAGAAAGGGTTGATTGGTTTGTTTGTTGGTGAAGTAAAGAAACTTAGTAAAGGCAAAGCCGACCCTAAGGTAGTAACGGAATTGTTGCAGAAGAAACTAGGATAGTAAGAGGGAAAGATGGAATAGGATAAGAGTAGTGATTAGTTATGAAATATGAGTTCTTTTACTTACTCACCCTGCGCAAGTTTAAAAATTACAAAAAAATGGTTACCACATAGGCACATAAGGCACAAAGAAAACAATATCTAAGGTAAAAAGCGTTTCACTTTAAGTTCACATAGACTCGAGTGTAAAAAAAGTGAAACTTTTTTCTATGTTTTCTTATCTAAACTAGAATAAAATTCTATGTGACTATTGTGGTAAATCTTTATTAAGTGTTTAAATGCTGCGTAAGATGAGTTACTTATTACCTACAACCTATTACTTACTATTCAATACTTATTACCTTTTACCTGTAGTAGTTAAAATAACATAATGAGACATTTAATCATATTCGCTGCATTTATATTGGCAGTTGCGGGATGCAAAAGCAAGCGAACCTATTTTGAAATAAAAGGTAAAATTTTGCATGCAAAGGGCACGAAGCTATCCTTGAAGCAATTGACTATAGGTGTTCAAAATCCTGTGTTATTGGATACAGCTTCAATAGCTAAAGATGGTAGTTTTAGTATAAAAACCTTTATGCCTTATGGGCAGGACTTATATGTTTTAAGTATTGATAATGGCCCTGATGTATACCTTATTAATGATGAGGCTTCAATAACCTTAAATGTCGATATCGACCACTATAGGGAATATACTGTAGACGGGTCGCCTGCTAGTAAACAATTACATAGCTTTTTAGAAGCCTACACGCCTAACTATAAGTTGTTGATAGAAAAGGTTTCAATCTACGATTCCATACAAAAAACTGAAGTGTCAGATGATGAAGTGCTTATTCATTTGAAAGCAAAGGATGCGGCTTTGAAGGCCACAAATGATATATTAAATAAAAGTATTCAGGAGTCTTCGAGTCCCGCCTTACGATCCTATCTCTTAGCAAAATCATTTTCTACACTTGATAAGGCAAGTATTGCAAAGTGGGTTGGTATTTCAAAGGAACAGTTTAAGGGATATGCTCCTATCGATTTTCTGGAAAAGATTATCAAGCAACAACTTAAGGCAGAACCTCCCCCGTATGCCTTGTTTAATAAGCAAGCACCACAATTTACATCAGATGATATGTACGGTAAGCCATTCAATTTAGATAGTACAAGAGGGAAGTATGTGTTGTTGAACTTTTGGGCTAGTTGGAACACAGCAAGCAGGGATGATAATCCTAGTTTAGGTAAGGCATACCGATTATATAAGGATAGAGATTTAGTAGTAATCGGTGTTTCATTAGATTCGTCCGAACACGCTTGCAAAGAAGCAATTGACCATGATAATCTTTATTGGAGAAACATTTGTGATACTAAAGAGTGGAAGAGCCCGATTGTAAATAAATATAAAGTCACTAACCTGCCTTTTAATGTATTGCTAGATACTACAGGCAAAATAATAGCTTCAAATCTTAAAGGCAGAGAATTAACAATGAAACTTAATGAGGTGCTACCTCATTAGACATTAGCGATGAGTTTTATGTTATGAGTTCTTTGATACTAGTTGTGAGTCATTGTACCCTTTGATAATTCATAACTTATAATTCATAGTTTTTTAACTAACCACTAATAACTAACCACTAGCAACTAATTCCTATCTTCGCCGAAATTTTTTTATAAATGAGGCATATAAGTTTTGCATTACTGATACTTACTGTTTTAATGATTTCCTGCAAACAAAAATCTACTGTTACAGGAGGTGGTGCTTATACTATTAGTGGAAAGATTGAAGATGCCGTTCCAGGAGAAATGATAGTTTGTCGTCAACAGACAATGGAAGCAAAGCCAGATACCGCCGTTATTGCAAAGGACGGTAGCTTTACTTTTAAAGGAACAATTGCTGAACCCATTTTTGCAAGTATTTATTTTCCTACTTCTGTTGTTGAGGCCGCTAGACAACAAGCAATCAACTTATTTATTGAAGCAGGCTCAATAGAAATAACGGCTCAAAAAAGTAAACTAATCGATGCAACTGTAAAAGGTGGTGCCTGTAACAATGAATTGATTGAAATTCGAGCCATTACTAAGCCATTAGGTGTTAGGATGATGGGAATCAGTGATAGTATCAAACTTCTATATGATTTACACAATGTAACAGCTGCTACTGCGCTGCAAAAGGAAGCAATTGCATTGGAAACAGCTCAAAATAAGGCTTTAGCTAAACATATCAAAGAGCATCCAAAGAGTTATGCATCTGCTTATTTAGCTTATCAGTTAAATAGTTATGATACAAACATAGATTCTGCTGAGAGTGCTTTTATTAATATGGATCCTTCAATACAAACTTCTTATTATGGTAAAAAGTTAAAGGGTGTTATTGATGCTTTGAAGTCGACAGCAATTGGCACTATTGCCCCTTCTTTTACTGCTAATGACGTACAAGGGAATCCTGTTTCATTAACTTCTTTTAAAGGTAAATACCTGTTGTTAGATTTTTGGGCTAGTTGGTGCGGACCTTGTAGACAAGAAAACCCGAATGTAGTTAAGGCGTATTCTTTATTTAAAACTAAAAACTTCACTATTCTGAGTGTTAGTCTTGACGAAGATAAGGCAGCGTGGCAACAAGCTATTGCTAATGATCAACTTGCTTGGACACAAGTTAGTGACCTTGCAGGATGGAAAAGCCCAATTGCCGGATTATACAATATACAATCCATTCCATCTAATCTATTACTTGATTCAAATGGTAAAATCATAGCCAAAGATTTACGTGGCGATGATTTGATTAATGAATTGAACGCACGACTTAAATAAATTATGAACTAGGAGTCATGAACTATGTGTCTTTAATTATCAAAAAGATTGCTCATAGGTTGTGACTCAAAGCTTATAATTTATAACTCATATTTCTTTATGACTATTGATTATAAAAAGAAACTTTTCTGGTTATTATTCATTACCATTCTTTTTAAGATTGTGGTCGCAGGCTTGATTGAATTGGGTAATGACGAAGTTTATTATTGGACTTATGCGCTTCAACTCGATTTTAATCACTTCGATCATCCTCCTTTAGTGGGGCTTTTGATTCGCCTCACTTCTTTAAATCTTCATTGGGCATCAGGTATTTCGCTTCGATTAGGGGCAATCATTGGCTGTGCAATCAGTTCGTATTTTATTTTTTTAATTGGTAAAACAATTGTTAGTGAGCAAGCAGGTTGGTATGCGGCCCTGATTTATAATTGTTCGGTTTATGCCGGTATTATCTCAGGATTATTCATTTTGCCTGATAGTCCTCAAATGCCTTTTTGGACTGCCGCATTATTTGTCATGAGCCAAATCATTGTATTGGGGAAAGATAAAAAGCTTTCCTATTGGATTTGCCTAGGATTATTAATTGGTTTGGCATGTTTGTGCAAGGTTCATGGACTTTATTTGTGGGCGGGATTTGGACTTTTCATTTTAATTAAACGTATTAAATGGCTGTTTAATTGGCGTATATATATTGGTGTTATAATCACAATTATTTGTTTTGCTCCGATTCTCTTCTGGAATATTCAGAATGATTTTATTACCTATCGCTTTCATTCCGAAAGGGTTGCACATCATGAATTACAGTGGGATGGTCTCCTGCAGGAAGTATTAGGAGAGTTCGCCTATCAGAACCCTATTGTTTATATTTTAGTTATTGTGTCGCTTGTTTTTACGTTTAGGATAAAAACGTTTTATGATAATCCAATTACTGTTTGGTTGCTTTGTATGGGTGTCCCGATGATATTTTTCTTTTGGGGTATTGCACTTTTTAATCCTTCCTTACCGCATTGGAGTGGGCCGGGCTTTGTTCCTTTGTTTTTAATTGCAGGTATTTATTTAAGTACCAAGCAAGAGGGCACTTATCCTAAGATAATAAAGATTGCTGCAGGCTTAGTTGTATTTGTTATGATTGCAGGTGTAGGATTAGCAAGATTTGCACCCTTTAATGTAGGAGGTAGCAAAAAGATGGAAAACTATGGAGAACAGAGTCTTACCTTAGACATTAGTGGTTGGGAAAATTTTGGAAATGACTTTAAATTGCTGGAAGAAAAAGATGTAGCATGTGGCATTATGCAAAAGGATGCGCCCATATTGATTAGTAATTGGTTTCCCGCAGGTCATCTATTATTTTATGTGGCAAGGCTTACAGGGCAACCCGTTATAGGAATAGGGAAATTGACTGATATACATAAGTTCGCATGGTTGAATAAGTTGATGCCGCCTATTAAATTGGGCGATGATGCATTTGTAATCGTTCCTTCTAATGCTCCTTTAAATGTAGAGGAAGCCTATGGCAATTATTATTCTACTATTATGCCTCCGTCCATCATCAATCAGGTTAAGGGTGGAAATATGGTTCGATATTTTAAAATTTATCGATTACATAATTGTAAGAAAGTGCCAGAAAGTATATTGTAATATTTTCTTTTTCTCCAACACTAAGACTCAAAGACTCTAAGATGCTCTAAGTAAAAAAAGAAAGTCGCAAGTATTCTACAACACCTGCGACCCTCCTAATATCAATTAACAATTAATCACTCATCTTACGCAATAATTAATAAAGTGTATTAAGTCTAATTTATATTCTTCAACACAAAGACACAAATACTCAAAGTAGCACAAAGAAAAAATGAAGTATTGATACTAATGAAGTGATTTTAAAGAACTTAGAGCCTTTGCGACTTAGTTTCTTTGTGGCAATAAAAATAAAAAAAGACAAAAAGCATTTGATTCAATCTATTGCGTAAGGTGAGTTAATGAATTGAAGTGAAACCTGATTGAAAATAGTAGAAAGACTGTTTTTAGCTTAGCCTCATCTTTATTAAATTTTTCATTTTACGGATTTTACTAGTGTGTTTCAATTCATTAAACTAGCTGTTTTTTCGTTTTAGCCATAGTAAAAAATGGCTCGCACATAGCTGCCGATGGCTCTCACAGGGTTGCGAACGGCTAGCAACACTGAAAAAATGCCTCGCACACGTTTGCCGACGGTCGGAAGCACCAAAAAAATGGCTCGCACAGCTCTGCTGATGGTCGGAAGCACCAAAAAAATGGCTCGCACATCTCTGTTGATGGTCGGCAAAGGCAGGAAAATGGATTTTACAAAGGTCAATTGACAATTAATTTAGTGTTTTTTTTGAGTAAACTCAACTTGAGTTTACTCAAAAATATTAGTTATTCGAATAGTAATTGCTGGTACAGAAGAAAGGTTAGAAGTCAACTCAAAAAACTTGAGAAACTCTATTTACAGCCACATTGTCTCAGTTAAGGGAGGCTTCGCTTTGAGAGAAACCTTCCTTTTGTAACAAAATCAGCTTAATTTAACGACATTGTTTTATAAACTCTAATTGACATTCATACTGATTTTCATAGTGAACTGCAATATCAAAATGTCTTTATTGACGCTTAAAAAACAAACATCTTACAAAGATTTTCAATAAGCGACGAATCTGGTAAAGAAAAAAATCAATTCCTATCTCAAAAAAAGGAAAATTGTTTTGGTCAAATGATTTCATAAACTATTTTTGGCTAAGAAAAAAATGATTTCAGAGAACGTTATTATAACACAACACTTACATTTGTCGCCGGTAAAATAAAAATTATGGTAGATGTTATACTTGGTTTACAATGGGGCGATGAAGGAAAAGGTAAAATAGTTGATTTTTTTGCTCCTGGTTATGATATTGTTGCTCGTTTTCAAGGTGGACCTAATGCGGGACATACCTTATATGTAGGCGACAAAAAGGTAGTGCTGCATCAAATTCCTTCGGGTATATTTCATCAACACACCACAAATATTATTGGTGGTGGTGTAGTTTTGGATCCTGTAACTTTAAAAAGAGAGTGCGATGTAGTAGCCTCTTTTGGAATTGATGTAAAGAAAAATTTGTTTATTTCCGAGAGGACTAATATTATTGTACCCACGCATCGAGCCTTAGATAAGGCAAGTGAGATGCAAAAAGGGGAAAATAAGATAGGTTCGACCCTAAAAGGCATTGGTCCTGCTTATATGGACAAAACAGGAAGAAACGCAATTAGGGTGGGCGATTTATTGGATAAGAACTTTAATTCGCAATACAAAGAACTTAGGAACAAACATCAGATATTATTAAATAATTTTAATTTTGCCGAAGATATTTCAGCATGGGAAGATGAGTTCTTTGAAGCGATAGAATTTTTGAGAACACTAAATGTAGTGAACAGCGAATATTTTATCAATAAACAAATTACTGCCGGTAAAAAAGTGTTGGCAGAAGGCGCACAGGGAAGTATGTTAGATATTGATTTTGGCACTTTCCCTTATGTTACTTCTTCAAACACAATTTCTGCAGGCGTTTGTACAGGTTTAGGAGTATCCCCAAAACAGATCAATGAAGTTTTAGGTGTTACTAAAGCCTATTGTACAAGAGTAGGTAGTGGACCATTCCCAACTGAATTGGAAAATGAACAAGGCGAAGAATTGAGAAGATTAGGTAGTGAATTTGGTGCAACTACAGGTCGCCCTCGTCGTTGTGGTTGGATTGATTTGGTTGCTCTACGTTATACTTGTATGATTAATGGAGTGACTAAAATTATCATGACTAAAGCAGATATTTTAGATAGCTTCAAAGAATTAAATGTTTGCACGGCCTATAATATTGAAGGGAAAGAAACTGATGAAGTTCCTTTTGCCATTTCAAAAGTTAAGATTGACCCAATTTGGGAAGCTTATAAAGGATGGGATTGTGATACTACTGGTATTAAAGACCCAACAAATTTGCCTGTTGAAATGTCTAAGTATATCGACTTTATAAATGGCTATGTAGGCGCACCTGTAAAGTATGTAAGTAATGGCCCGGGAAGGGATCAGATTATTCAGCTTTAGTACAGATAGAAAATGTTTTCTGCTTTGAGGGGAAAAGAAACAAGGCGGTTGCCGAGTTTGGTGCCTGCACGAAACTCACTTAAAGAAACGTACGAATAATAAAAGAACAATAAATAATAGTTAAGCGCAATTTTTTAGTTAATACAATTTTTCATTTGATTTTTTTACAGTCTAAAACTTATTAGAACATGGCAGTTAGATCTGATAAGGATGCTAAATCCACAACAAAGAAGAATGCGGCTGAGAGCCCAGCACCTAAAGCGTCGTCAAAGAGTAAAAAACAATTTGAAGATGACGATGATGATGATTTTGAAGATGATGAACCAGCAAAGCCCGCAAAGAAAGGGGCAGCAAAGGGTTCCGCTAAAAAATCGAAATTTGAAGATGACGATGACGACGATTTAGACGACATCGAAGACGATTGGAATAAGTCCGACGACGATGATTGGGATCCGGACTTTGATGAGTTCGATATTCCTAAGTCTCGTGGAGGAAAAAGTTCCTCAACTCCCAAGAAAGGGGCAGGAAAAAAATCTAAAGATGATGATGATGATTTCAAACTTGATGATGATTTCGGTGATTTGGACATCTTTGGTAAGGGTGGTAAAGGTGGATTTGATGACGACGATGATGATTTTTAATCCTTGTCTTTAAATGAACGTGAAACTGTGAAACGAAACGTTCAATCATTTTCCATAAATAATTTAAAAAAAATAAAAAAGCAACTGCTTTATTGGGCTAACCAATATGGCAGTTGTTCTTTTTTAGACAATAACAACTATGCTTCTCCACATTCAGGGGTGGAATGTAGAGTGGGGGTTGGTGCAATTAATATTTTTTCTCCTTCCGAGGATCATCATCACTTATTAAAACGTTTTTTAAAAGACAATCAAGATTGGTTATTTGGGCATATTTCGTATGAATATAAGGATGCATTGAATAATAAGCCTGGTGCGACTCCTAAAGTTAGTGAAGCAGAATTTGAAATAGTACGATTCTTTCAGCCCGAAATCGTCGTACTTTTATATCTTGATAAAATTGAAATCCAAACAATTGATTTATCTCCTGCTGATGTTTTTGAGTCAATCTATCACTTTATTATTCCTGAAACTATAATAAATCTAGGTGCTGTTGACCTAGTTCCCAAAATTTCAAAAGATCAATACCTCAATTCGGTCAGGCAACTACAAAATCATATCGTAAGAGGCGATTGTTATGAAATAAACTTTTGTCAGGAATTTTCTGCAAGAACAACTATTAATCCTTTATTTATTTATCAACGACTAACCGATTTATCACCTAATCCATTTTCATGTTATTATAAGGTCGAGGAAAAGTATTTGCTTTGCGCGAGCCCTGAACGTTATATTAAAAAAGATGGTAATCAATTAATCTCGCAACCAATTAAAGGGACTATAAAGAGGGATGTATCGGATGTATTTGCCGATGAAATACTAAAAAATCAGTTGTTAGAGAGTGAAAAAGAAAGGGCCGAAAATGTAATGATAGTTGATTTGGTTAGGAACGATTTGAGTAGGATATGTCAGGAATCATCGGTAGAAGTGAGTGAGCTTTTTGGAATTTATTCCTTTCCAAATGTGCATCAAATGATATCTACAATAGTGGGTACAATTAATGATAATGTTGATTTTGCAAATATACTAGAAGCCACATTTCCGATGGGCAGCATGACAGGAGCTCCTAAAAAGCGGGTAATAGAACTGATTGATAAATATGAAATAGGAACTAGGGGATTGTATTCAGGTACAGTAGGCTACATTTCTCCCGAAAATGACTTTGATTTTAATGTTGTCATTAGAAGTATTCTTTATAATGAGTCCACTGAATATTTAAGTTATCAAGTAGGTAGTGGTATTACACATTACAGTAATCCTGAGGATGAGTATGAAGAATGTTTGCTTAAAGCTGCTTCAATTAGAGAAGTGTTGAAATAGGAAAGTTTTAAAAATGATAATAAATAATAATATTGTTTAATTAGAAATCCATTTCGTTAGTGTTATTTGTAAATTGTATGACTGAACTCCTAACAAAGATGTTCTTTTTTCCTATTGATTGATTTGTTTTTCGTTGATATTAATCAACTTTAGTTTTAGTTTGAAACTGTACCTTGCACCCTCAAAATAAGTACAATCTTGAAAAAGTGATTCTGTGGGAAAATTAAAAATAGTTATGACAACTATCTTTCTCCTTGAATCATTCTAACTAAAAAAAAGCTTTATGGAAAAGAAAGATTCAAAGTGGGAACAAGCCCTCGAGTATCATGCTTCTGGAAGACCTGGAAAGATAGAAGTAATCCCCACAAAAGAGGCGAAAACACAAAGAGACCTAAGTTTAGCCTACAGCCCCGGTGTAGCTGCACCCTGTATGGAAATTTTTCACAACCCCGAAGATGTTTACAAGTACACGGCAAAGGGTAATCTTGTAGCGGTAATTAGTAATGGTACAGCTGTATTGGGATTGGGAGATATTGGCCCTGAAGCAGGAAAGCCGGTGATGGAAGGTAAGGGTGTACTCTTCAAAATATTTGCCGATATTGATGTTTTTGACATTGAAATAAATGAAAAGGATCCTGAAAAGTTTGTTCAGATTGTAAAAGCTCTCGAACCTACATTTGGTGGTATTAATTTGGAAGATATCAAGAGTCCTGAATGTTTTTATATTGAAGATAAACTGAAAGAATTATTGAAGATACCAATCATGCATGACGATCAGCATGGTACGGCAATCATTAGTTCGGCTGCGTTATTGAATGCGTTGGAAATTCAAGGAAAAAAGATTGAGGAAGTGCGCATTGTTATAAATGGGGCAGGGGCTGCATCAATGTCGTGTTGTAAATTATACGTTGCATTAGGTGCAAAGCCTGAGAACTTTTTGATGTTTGATAGTAAGGGTATCATTCATAAAAATAGAGAGGGATTACCTGCAAATAAGCGTCAGTTTGCCACAGATAGTGCCGATTGGACATTTGAATCAGCTTTTGCAGGTGCAGATGTTTTTGTTGGCTTGAGTGTACCAAATGTGGTGACAGGAGAAATGATTAAAACAATGGCTCCTAATCCGATTGTGTTTGCAATGGCAAATCCTGATCCGGAAGTGACTTATGATGTGGCAATGGCGGCTAGAACCGACATTATTATGGCAACAGGAAGAAGTGATTATCCTAATCAGGTAAACAATGTGCTTGGTTTCCCTTACATTTTTAGAGGAGCCTTAGATGTTCGCGCAACTACTATTAATGAGGAAATGAAATTGGCTGCCGTAAAGGCATTAGCTGCATTAGCAAAAACGCCTGTTCCTGACATGGTGAATATGGCTTATAATCAATTGAATATTGTTTTTGGAAATGAATATATCATTCCAAAGCCACTCGATCCGAGGTTGTTGAGTATTGTTGCACCGGCAGTTGCAAAAGCGGCTATAGAAAGTGGTGTTGCTCAAAGAGTAATTACTGATTGGGATGCTTACACTATTGAACTAGATAAGCGTTTGGGATTAGATAATCAATTGTTGAGAGCGATAGGTAGTAAGGCAAGAAAAGATCCTAAACGTGTGGTTTTTGCAGAAGCTGATAATGTAAAAATTTTGAAGGCTGCAAGCATCTTGTATGATGAAGGAGATGCTTATCCAATTTTACTTGGTAACGAAGCGAAAATTAGGAGTATTGCAGAAAAGAATGAGATTGATATTACGGATATACCAATTATAGATCCAAGGAGTACAGAATCTGAAAGTAAGAGACAAGAATTTAGTGAGCTATTCTTCAAGAAAAGAGGTCGTAAGGGCTATACTCATGGCGATAGTGTTGACATCATGAACAATCGAAATCATTTTGGTTGTATGATGGTAGAAACAGAAGAGGCAGATACCATGATTAGTGGTCTCACTCGAAATTATGCAGATGCGATTAGACCAGCACTTAACATCATCGGAACCGAAGATGGCGTTAAGAAGATTGCAGGTATGTATTTACTATTGACAAAGAAAGGACCTTTATTTTTAGCTGATACAACCGTAAACTTCAATCCGACTGCAGAGGAATTAGCCGAGATTACTATTTTGGTAGCCAAAGAAGTTCGTAACCTTAATGTTACACCTCGAATTGCGATGTTGGGTTATAGCAATTTTGGTAGCAGCAATAGCCCAGAGGCTAGCCTTGTAGCTAAAGCTACTAAAATAGTGAAGGAGCGTAATCCTGCATTGATAATTGATGGTGAAATGCAAGGAATCTTTGCTTTTAATAATGATTTATTGAAGGAAAATTATCCATTCAGTGAGCTAGTTGATCAGGATGTAAATGTTTTGATATTCCCTAATTTGTCAGCTGGAAATATCAGTTACAACCTATTGAAGGAAATTGGTGGCGCTGATGCTATTGGACCTATTTTGTTGGGAATGAAGAAACCTGTTCACGTACTACAATTAGGAAGTACAGTTAGAAATATTGTAAATATGGCATTAGTAGCTGTGGTAGATGCTCAAACGAAGTGTAAGGGAAAGACGGATGAAGCAGTTAAAAAATCCCAATATTGGGGAAGATTAAAGGCGAAGAGAAAATAAGTTGACTTGACATTTGTTAATAAAGGCTAACCCGATTTCGGGTTAGCCTTTATTTTTGAAAATATTCTCTATTCAAATCGCTGACTCTTTAATTTTTTTAAGTCCTTGCAGTATAAGTCGTTTAGTTATGGATGGCTTCGATATGAGCAATAGCTACTTTTTCTAACAGAATCGGCACCCTTTTAATGATTGCTTATTAGACTTATCATTCAGCTGATTTGTAAATAGATTGTCTGCACTTGAGATTAATATTTTTATGATTATTTGAGTTCTATAATAATAAAATTATTTTAAGGACTGAAACACAGGGAAATGACTAAAATCCTCTAAAATTGTCAAATCAGGTCAGTCTGTTATTTTGTCACTTCGTTATCGAAAGAAAAGAAATTATTACAGAATAGAATGGCAAATCATGTCTTATAAAATATCGAACAGGCAAACATGACTGTAAATATGACTTGATAAAGCTAATGGCACAATAATCGTTGATTGACACGAAAATTTAATTGTTTAACTCAAAAATTAATAATTATGGCTTCTGAAAAATTGAACATCACCCCGCTTCATGACAGAGTGATTGTAAAGGCAGCTGCTGCCGAAGAAAGGACTGCAGGTGGTATCATTATTCCTGATACAGCAAAAGAAAAGCCACAACGTGGAGTTGTTGTTGCAGTTGGTACAGGAAAGAAAGACGAACCAATGACAGTTAAAGTTGGTGACACTGTATTGTATGGCAAATATGCAGGAACTGAAATTGCTGTAGAAGGACAAGACTTGTTGATAATGAGAGAAAGCGACATCTTAGCAATCGTTTAGCCCTATGTTCATCTTTAAAAAGGGTGAGTAAATAGACATTTAATTTTAAATTATTTAAGTTAAAAACCTATCTGTCCCGTAGGTTAAGTCCCCCTTTAGGGGATAGGGGTAAATTAAGAAATGGCAAAACAAATTTTCTTCGATATCGAAGCAAGAAACAAAATGAAGAAAGGCGTTGACACTTTGGCAAACGCTGTAAAAGTAACATTGGGACCTAAAGGTCGTAATGTAGTTATAGAAAAGAAATTCGGTGCACCTCAAGTTACTAAAGATGGTGTTTCTGTAGCTAAAGA
>CANCPA010000091.1 GCA_947379895.1 Chitinophagaceae bacterium
ACCTGCGGAAACTCGGTTCATAAACACCTAATTTTCCATCAGATTCAAAACTTTTCGACACCTTAACGGTGTAAACGTTTGCAACTTTTTCTGTTCCCATTTTCTCCTTTTTTGCCCATTTTACTGACAAGCTATTTCAGGAGATGACATTCTGAACAAAAAAGAACGATATGTACGAACAAAAATTAATAACAAATTTTAGTAGTTTTCAAGACCGTGAATTAAGCACTATTGCCAAATCAGGCTTGAAAAGGAAATCTTGCGAAATTGCAAAGAATAGGGTTGCCTTTGGCAAAGATTCCTTCACATCACTAGATGGAGGTACCTGAAGGATTCTTGATTGAAAGAGCAAATATGGAACACTTGCACGAATTCAGACAAAAAGTGTTTGAAGAAACAAAGGATGGGAAAAAATGGGCAGAAGAACAATCGAAGTTACTATTGGAAAGCAAAACAGACGAAGTAATTAAAAATTTAAAAAGGTTGGAAGGGGTGAAAAAAGCAGGACAAAGGTGGAGTCAAAAAGGAGCACAAGACATGATAAACCTCAAAACAATCTACTTAAATGAGATGTGGAATACAGTGACAAACTTTACTAAGTCAGATTGCAGAATCGCCGCTTGAATGCGAAAAATTTTTATGCACCCGTTTTCGCTGACTATGAAACCCTATAAGGGCTTTGAGCCCTTATAGGGTTGGTGATTACCAATATTTATGCGAATAAATTTTATGCCCTCCCAATTTAGTATGCAGTTAATTACCCTGATTTCATAATCGTTATGAAAACGACAGAAAATACAGACAATTAATATCTAAAACAATTAAGAAAAGACTCCTTTACAAGACAATACAGGACAGGACAGGATGGAAAACGGATATTCACCCCTAATTTAGCGGACTATTTTCATTACACATCGATACTTAAAATTACTTCTTTTTAACACCTCACAACAGCATAAGCATACCACTATGAAAAAAAATTACACCACTTTAAGTAGTAAACTTGCTAGGGCTACTATCTTTTCGATTGCCCTTCTATTATTTTCTGTAACCTTAAATGCTCAAACATTAGCAACTTGGACATTAAATTCTACCAATAAATATACACCTACTAGTGTTTCTGCAACAGATACAGCGGGGTTATTTGCTCCCGATCCGAACTTTGGCACACTCTTTACCGCTTCAGGTGGCTACAGAATAAAACAATTATTAGCTTGGCCATCAACAATTCCGACAGGTAACACTTTTAACCTGGACTTCCCAATTTCACCAAAAGCAGGCAACGATTTAACGCTTACAGACATTAGTTTCACAACCACACTAACTACAAATATTATTACAGGAGGTGCTACTTTTTTAATGACCCCATATTACCAAATTGATGGAAAGGGTAATTGGATGCAACTTGCCCCTGGTCAATTGATAACACCAACCACGACAAATATTACAATTGGCAGCTTAAACTTCCCACTTTATGACACTCATACTTACATAGTTAGATTTTATGTAACTAGTCCAACCGGGGCATTAAGATCTGATTATTTTGGCATTCTGAATATGGTATTTTCAGGCTATTCTTCAAACACATCTTTAAAGCCAACCGTAACTACTTTGTTAGCAGCTAAATCGCCAAATTCTCCCAAATATGCGGGCAATGGGATTGGCACTTATTCATTTTCTGGCAATCAATTATCTAATGGAGGATACCAATTACTTACACAAAGTGGAATTTGTTGGACAACTAGTTCAACAACCCCTCCTACTGCAACATTACCGACAAAAACAATCGATGGAAGCAATGGCATAATTAACGGCAATATTAACAACCTTAATGCAGGAAGTACTTATTACATAAGGGCTTTTGCTATTACTCAACTAGATACTATTTATGGTTCAGTTCTTTCATTTACAACTGATGCACCTACAATACCTACTCTATCTACCATTGCAGCTACAAATGTACTTTCGAGTAATGCTGTTAGTGGGGGTATTATATCAGACAGTGGCGGTACAGCTATTGTGCAAAAGGGAATTTGTTGGAGCTCAACAAAGGGCGCAGAAACTGCAACCTCAGGTATTAGTTATACAAAGGAAGGTTCAGGAAGTACGACTTATAGCAGTATAATGAAGCTCCTTTTACCATCAACTACTTATTATGTTAAAGCTTATGCTATTAATAATATCGGCGTTGCATACGGCGATGAAATAAGCTTTACAACTTCAGTTGCTGTTCCTGTTCTTACAACAATTCCTAATTCATTATCTTTTCCACCTTCTGTAATTAATGGCATTTCGGCAGTATTAAGCTATACATTGTATGGAGCTTATTTATCACCATCAAATGGTTTTATTACAATAACTCCGCCTGCGGGGTTCTTAATTTCTACTTCCCCAAGCGGCAATTTCGTCTCCAATATTGCCACATTATCTATTCCATACACTAATAGTACCCTAAATACAAAAATTTATGTAAAGCAATTAACGACTCTTTATGGAACGTTAACCGGTACCATTCTTCATAGTGGAGGCGGTTTAGTGATCCCTAATTTAGATTCTGTTAATATTTCCAGTTTGGTAGTACAGGACCCAACTCTTCAGACTAACATGGGAACTGACTTTTGGGTTGGGTTTGGCATGGAAGAAAACATGAAAACTGCAACTACTCAGTTTGATACTACAAAGGGAACAGCAAGAGGAGCACATTTCTCGCTATATATTGCATCAGGCAATCAACCTGCAACTGTAGTAGTGGATTTACCTGGATTGACTGGATCTGCCACTTTTCCTAGAGTGGTAAATATTCCTGCAAATTCAGTTACACAAGTAGGTGGATTCCCTGTAGGAGATGGCACTTTTAATAATGCTTCAGGCGCTCCTGATACGAGATTATATTACACAGGCGTAAGTAACCGTGGAATTCATGTTTACTCCTCTAACGGCGTTCCAATTGCCTGTTGGCTTTATGATTGGGCTACTAATAACTCGGCTGCGGGTGCAATGGTACTACCAACGACTTCTTGGAAATCAAATTATATTGTACAAACCTATGGTGGGGCAGCTTCAAATACGGGTATACCATCTGCTTATTTCTTTGTAATTGCAAAAGAAGACAATACAGTAATCAACTTTAAGCCAACAGGACCTATCATAGATTCAATATCTTCTCCCATCATTAGTAAAGTGGCAGGAGGAAGTATCGTCTATCCAATCAATACAATTACAGGCTATCAAGTAAAATTAAATAAAGGACAAGTATTTAATGCAGTAGGGCTAGTAGATGCGACAAGTAAATTAAGCTACGACCTTAGTGGTACGACAGTTACTAGCGATGGTAATCATCCTATTGCTGTGTTTGCCGGCAATAGTCGTACCTTAATAAATGCACCCGGACTAAATTGTGTTCCCACTTCCGGCTCAGACAACCTGATTCAGCAAATGTTTCCCATTTCATCGTGGGGTACTAAATATTTTACAGTACCAACAAAAACAATGGAATATGATATATTCAGAATTACAGTTCAGGATACGAATACTATAGTAAAAGTAGATGATAGTGTCTTAGTTAAGACAACTCCAACCTGGAATGCTGCTGGAATGTATTATCATATTGAAGGCAATAAAGGTAAAAAAATAGAAAGTTCAGTTCCTGTTAGTGTAGCTCAATACATATTACCCGGTGCCGCTTGCGGTGCTGCAGCAATTGGCAACAATGGAACTGGAGATCCCGAAATGATTATACTAAGTCCTGTACAGCAGTCAATAAAAAGTGCAACTGTATATACATCAGACTTCAAAAGTTCTGCCTTAACAGGTGGATGTTATATAAATGTGGTGATTCCTACTAGAGGAGTTGCGAGTTTTAGATTAGATAGTACTTCAAATTTCGCACAGATGGTTGATACAGGTTCGAGTAGCTTTGGTGGCGTAGCATATGCCGCTGCTGCTCTAACTCGAATTGATAGTGCATTCAAAACATTTCCTCAAGACACTAGCTATTCTTGGGCAAAATTTCATGTTTCTTATCCTGCTATTCATACACTTTCTTCAAATGAAGGTTTTAATGCGATAGCGTATGGAGTTGCTCAGGGGGAAAGTTGGGGCTTTAATGCGGGGTCTTCTCTACGAGATTTAACGGCAATACAAGCGACATCTTCAGTAACAATTAGTGCTTCAGACACTGTAATTAATGCAGGAAAAAGTGTAACGTTTACAGCTTCAATAACAAATTCATTAAAGGGTCAAGGTTTTCAATGGATACTTAATGGTCAGCATATTAATGGTGCAACCGACTCTACCTTTACTACTTCTCAACTTTTAAATGGTGATACAATAAGTTGCCTGCTCATCAACGGTCAAACTAGTGCAAGCTCTAATCAAATTGTAATAAAAGTAACTGTCCTAATTTCAGGGAGCGTTAAGAGCCCCCTTGGAAAAATTATTCCGAGTGTGAGTATCAATATAAATGGTGCAAATCCGATTGTTACAGACTCTTTAGGAAGATATAATGTAACTATTACTGCAGGAAAAGATTATACTATTTCACCGACTAAAAATAATGATAAGACTGTTGCTAATGGAGTATCAGGTACCGATATCAGTTTAATTCAAAGTCATATTTTGAAGAAAGTCTCTTTAAACTCACCTTATAAATTAATTGCAGCAGATGTAAATAATGACGGCGCAGTAAATGGTACCGATATTGCCTTGATTAAATCATTAATATTAAAGCATATCACACAATTTAATGGCAATAAGTTATGGTCATTTGTAGATAGCAGTTATATTTTCCCAGTTCCTACAAAGCCCTTTCCATATTATGATGGCATCAACATTTCAGCAATTAATACTAATCGTTTAGGTGCGACTTTTATTGGCGTAAAATTGGGAGATGTAAACTACGACTGGAACGCAGCAGTACTAGGTGCAAATATGAATAGTAGTCCTATTGAAATATTTAATAGTCAACTTATAACTAGCGGCTCAAATAATGAAATACGTATTCCAATTAAAGTAAAAAACTTTAAAAACATAATGGGTATGCAATACACGTTAGCGTTTAATTCAGATGTTTTAGAACTCAAATCTGTTGAAAGCAACAAATTGAATGTTGATTATAATTTAGATTTTGCAAAAGAAGGCAAGATCCCGTTCTTATGGGTAGATGCATCAAATGAAGCAAGAACATTAACTGATAGTATTTCAATTTTTGAACTAGTGTTTAATAAGAAAGGTAATATCAGTGATGAAGACATTAGTCTTTCGTCCGACATTACCTCAGTTAATGCTTTTGATGGCAATTATGCTTCTGTTGGAATCATTAAAGGGAATACCAATAGAATTATGGATGCAGAAAACACATTGAAACTGTATCCTAATCCTGTCAGGAATTTAGTAACTATCAATTTTTCACATATCACAACCGTCAATATAATTGACAATATGGGAAAAGTTGTAAAACAGGTTCAATTGAAAGATGCAACAAATCCTACAATTTCAGTAAGTTCACTTTTAAAAGGTGCCTATCACCTACAAATTAGAACTATCAGCGGAAAGGAAAAATTGATAGGATTCATTAAAGAATAGCAATGTCATATTACTTCCTGAATAAAACAATTTACATACCCAAACTTAAAAGAGCAGTTGCAAAAATGCAACTGCTCTTTTTTCATATAACCTCATCAATAGGCAGTTACATATAGATTGCACGGCATAAAGTGTCTCCTAATTTCATTTAGCTAGTGGGGTTAACTAATCACTGTATTTTCCCTCAAACAGTTAACTTCTTTAAGACAGGATAGACCAATAAATTAAAATCTTTAATTTGCCTGTTTGCATTAGAAATCCTTTAATTAACATAAAAGACTAACCATATTAACGAACACATTTCCATTAAGGTTCATGATTTCTGTTGCTACTTCATATTCCCAAGTTATCAAAAAGCCTTGTACAAACCATGGCAGAAGAAATCTAATTTGTAGTATTAAAATAGCCATACAAATCAACAATATTAGGAAAATCTATCCCTTATTGATGTATTAATGTTGCTGAAGCATAGCGAACAATTACATTAGAAGTAGTGATTATACTTTTATCTAGAATTATTTTGAACCTCATAAACTTATGCCTTTAGTTTATTGAGTTATGGAGAATAATTCATTACAGCCTAGTTACTATATAAACAGGCATTCTACTATCGTCATATCCTGTACAATTCCTACATCCAATCATATACGACTGACATCCTTTTGATGCGCTTCAACTAAAAAAGGTAATAGTATTCGAGGAAGTAGGGTTATAGAAACTGTAACATTAAAACAAGTGCAATCGCCTACTTATTACAAGGTCTTCCAGATAAGCCAAACCAACTGAATTTGTAAAATAAGCATAGAAATATAGGTTATTGATTAGATGGTAGAAGCAACACACTATATAAAAAGTGATTTATTTATCACATTATTAAAAATAGTCGTTTCACATCTGCATGTATTGTAATTCATCTAAAGAATAAATTAACGATTTATAAAGCAGTCAGTGCAAAAAGTGTACTTGATAAAAATATATTTGAAGAATCATAACCACAAACTACTAATCAAAATGGAGTAATGAGTGCAGCTATATTAAGGGCCAAATTATTTGAGAACGAAATTGAATAAAAGCAATTTTTACAGATATAGTTTAACTATAACGAAGCTGAAGTAATTATAAAAAGTAATAATGCCTATTCCAATTTACAAATAACCAATCAGCGACATCATTAAGCTATATCTAAGTAAATAAAAATATAGGAATTAGCAAAAAACATAGCTATAAAAAAAAGGCGATATTACCTAAAGTAGCATCGCCTTATATCCATTCTTATTTAAAAAACATATTTATTCAATTATTTAAAATGCATTTCAACACGTCTGTTTAAAGCCCTTCCATCAGGATTATCTTTATTATCAGGTGTTGTATCAGCAGCAACAGGTGCAGTTTTACCAAAAGATTTAACTGTAAGATTTTTTGCACCTATCCCTTTACTAACAAGGTATTGTTTACAAGATTCAGCTCTCTTCTTTCCTAGTTTATTATTGTATGAATCAGTACCCTTCGCATCAGTATAACCATTAATTTCTAAAGCTAAGGACTTAGATGTATCTTTTGCAAACTTACTTACTACTTGATCTAAAACTGTGTTGTATTCTTCTTTAACCTCAGCTTTATTGAAATCAAAATAAACAATCAAAGGCTTTTCAATAACTGGAATAACAGTATCCTTTTTAGCAGGAGGTGGTGGTGGAGGAACCTTTGTTAAACAAGCAGTAAATTGATAAACCGTATCCCTTGAAAGTTTGTTAGCAACAAAAAATGGGCTAGTCTTAGCTACATAACCGTCTTTAGAAATTTCAAATTCAGTTACAGAATCTGCAAAAGGAATTTTAAAGCTACCATCTTGCAAAGTGGTAATTGAATAGTTTTTATTCGCATTAGCCACATTAACCTTTGCATCAGCTAATGAAATGTTACTTTCACAATCAACTATCTTCCCAATTAGACTTTGTTTGTACTTAATGGGATAGGTTTTATTTAGCGCGAATAATTCTAAACAACAGTCAGAAGCCCTATCTGAACTTACATAAGACTTTTTAATCAAACTGTCAGAAGATGCACTAAAAAAATAAATGTCGTCTTTAGTTGAGTTAATTGGATATCCTAAGTTTACAGGAGTTTGTAAGTGTTGAATATCCCCTTTAGCGGAAAATAAATCAAAGCCACCCATACCTAAATAACCCTTAGTAGCGAAAACCAAAGTTTTACTATTTGTATGATAAAAAGGGGCTTGTTCGTCGTCCTTAGTATTGATACTTCTAAGATTGACAGGTTCTCCTAAATTTCCTGAAGCATCAATTTGAGAACACCAAATGTCAAACTTACCAATACCTCCCTCTTTGTCTGAAGCAAAAAGGAAAAACTTGTTATCTAGTGAAATACTTGGCTGAATTGAATTATGACCAGATTGATTAATCTTGCTATCCAATTTTTCAGGATCTGCCCAAGAACCATCTTTTGACCTTTTACTTACATAAATAGATGAAATAGATTTCCCGTTTTCTTCTCTGCTCCTTGCAAAATATAATTTACTCTTATCAGGAGAAAGAGCAGGAGTTCCTTCATTATCGGAGAGTTTTGATGGAAAATGAATGATTGACGCATTTCCTGTTACTTCATTTACATTCGCAATCGTATTTGAAAAAAGATGGTTAACATGCATGTTCGTACTACTGTATTTATTTACCGTATCTACAATTCGAGCGGAAGTAAATACGATGGTATCTTTAAAAACGATGGGCGCATAAGCACCTTCAGCTTGTGCGACATTCCCTTTTAGTTTTCCAAATGTCAAACTTGGATCTGCTTTAACTGATTGCTGCCTAATAAATGCAATTGTTGCTAATTCTTTGTTTGCCAAATTTACGTTCGCAACATTTTTGCCATTCTCATTCAAAAAAATCTTGAATTGCTTTTCAGCCTCATCGATTTTATTATTACTACGAAGACATATTCCATACAAGTAACGTGCTAGCGGATAATTATTATCAGAACCACTAGAAACTAATCTAGAATAGCAAGGCTCTGCACGTTGATAATGATATAATTGTCGATAACTTTCTCCAAGATGCCAAGCAATTGACTTGGTTAATAATGGACTAGAACTCAATATTGAAACTGCTTTAGCTGTACTTTCATCAACTATAGTTGCTTTCTTACGTTTTAATGTGTACGGAGAGAACTCAGCTAAGGGTTTCTTAATGCCTAAGTAGACTTCATAATTAACGATTGCATTGTAGTAATCACCTTGTTTGTAGAATCCTTCAGCATTCTTTAAGTCAGATTGAGTTTGTGAAATTCCACTCAACTGAATCAAAATAGCGAAAACGAGTATGATAATATTCTTCATGAGAAATATTTTTTATATAAAAAGTGAAATTATTCTAATATTTAAAAGGGCATTGAGATTAATACCTAGGACATTTAAAATTCCCCTTTTGCTTTTTACTATCCGTGTACATCAATGATAATTCCCAACCTCCTGCGCCATTGACTAATTTACCTAATTGAGAAGAATTAACGTCATAACTCAAGCCGAAGGTAAAGTCAGTATATTTCAAACCTAAATATGGGCTTATTGCATCATTAATTCGATAGTTTAAACCTCCCGTAATATCAGTTGAAGGATTCAATTCGAATTGTACATAACCTCCAATCATTTCTTCACTTACATTTCCTTGATTCATCCATAATACATTGGGTACAAATTGTGCCCTTTCAGACACAAAAATGTTTGCACCTGCATGTGCTGTATAGCGAACAGGAAGTTTAGCACCTAAAGTAGCAGAAAGAAATGGATTATTTGGCTGAGTTAAATGCCCTGCTGAAAATCCTCCAAATAGATTAACTTTCTTATCAGGATTTGCATCAAAGTAAAAAACACCTGCAGACAAATCAAAGGCAGATACTGACGGCTTTAATTTAGATATATCAGCTTGCCCAACAACTTGTCCATTTTGATATTGTTCATTTAGCTGCACATCAGCCACATTAATACTTCTACCAAGAAAACCACCTTGCATTCCGAAAGTAATTACTTTGTCACCCTCTCTTCCGAGACGAATTCCTGAATAAGAGAGTGAGAGGCTACCAGTAGTGTATTTATACCCAACATCGCCTGCAGATTGTTGCAAAAAACTAGCACCCAAATTCAAATTCTTTGTTGTAGTCAAATCTGCAGAAAGACCAGAAGTTGTAAAGGGTGCAATACTAGCCCATTGCTGTCTTTGAACGACTGATACACGATAATTTCCATCGAATGCTCCTGTTAATGCGGGATTCAACCAGGAAGGATTCATGTAATACTGTGAAAAATGTGGATCAATCTGTGCTACAACTGAAGTTGTAATCATAGAGATTAAGACCACTGACAAATATTTTATTAAATTGTTTCTCATATTCTCCTATCTTATTAAAGTGATTGAACCATTTTATAATCATTTATATTGAGACCGTTCAAAAAAGCTATACCAAATTAATTCATTAAATACTCAGAAGCATCCTAATATAAACCTAAACTAAAAGTTTGGAAGAAAATAAAATCCAATAGTCTTGAAGCTTGCCCTTATTGATAGTAAGGGTACAAATAGAAAGGTTATTAATGGTAAGAATCTTTTCATAATGCCTTTAATAATATTTTAATTTAGTAAGCACATCATATCAAGATATTCTCCTAATTAAAGTGCAACATTAATGCATAAAACCAAGTCAACTATCCTGCACAATCCTGCTATACTAAATTAAAATATTTAAACAAAAACTATGTTTAATCGCACTTCTAATTTGAGTTTTCAACTATTAAATTCAAATTGACAAATCTCATATTCCTACTACCTAATCAATACAACTGTACCTGTTTGGGTATGAGGCTTATTCAGGTAATCTGTTCCTGCTGCCATCCAAACATAAGTTCCAGTATCTGCAGGTAGGCCACTAATAGTTCCATCCCATCCCTTTCCTATTTCAGTAGTACTAAAGACCTGCTGCCCCATCCTATTATATACTCTAAAATAACTAAAGTGAGTAATCCCAATTGGATTGACAACTAATACCCTATTCTGAGGTAAACTACTATTTGGCAAGAAAGCAGAAGCAACAAGTAAATCTGGCTTATAAAATAACCTGATTACAAAATCTGTATCTGCTTGACAGCCTTGTTGCAAAGAAGTAGCCGTAACATGATAAATTACAGAATCACCGGTGAAAGGTAGAGAAGCCTTGAAGATTGGATCTGCAATACTAGTACTACTTAAATAACTCGTAGAAGAATGTCTAGAAGTCCAATTAAACTTAACAGGAAAATGCTGTGAAGTATCTGTTAAAAATGCATAAAGTTGTATCTGCTCATTTGGAACAACTTCAGTAGAAGTATCACTACCCACACGAACACTGACTGAGAATTTAGGCAATACATTTACCACTACCGTATCAGTGACAGATTTATTACAATAGCCATTATCGGTTACCTTCACAACAAATAAAGTAGTATCTAAAACACTTGCAGTTACAGAAGCTGATGTATAACCGTTAGGTAATGAGTCTTTAGGAGACCAAATAATATTATTAGATGATGCCTTAGCAGTTAAAGTAGTACTAGTACCATAGCAAATCGTTGCAATTTTACTTGCAGGATTTGTTATCTTAACTGTTGGATAAGGAGATGCAAATACAGTTATTGATGCCGTTGATGAGCAATAAGCAGGATTTGTAGCCATCACAGTATACACAGTTGAATCCACAACAGGTTTTGCCCAAGGTGTCTTTGAAATTGTACTACTCAACGTATTTAAACCATTAGATTCACTCCAGGTAAAACTTTGTCCAACTTTAGAGATTGGCGTTAGTAAAGTAGAATCTGTTTTACACATTAATAATTTGTTTGGACTGAAGCTCAAATCAACACTTGACAAAACGTTGATTTTACTATTAGCAGAATCCACGCATCCATACTTAGAAGTATATAAAGCCTTTATTGTTCCTGAAGTTCCACCTGCCACTTGAGAAGGGTCAAAAGTGAATGTTGCATTATTTACTCCTGTACCAGAATAAGTAAATGCACCGTTCCCTACAAATTGACCTGTTGTTTCGGTTGCAAGCAAGAAAAAGATTGGCTTTGCGCTTGCACAAATGTCAGCTTGATTTGCAAATGCAACTTTTGGACTTCCGTGAACCGTAATTGTCTGAGATTTAACATCAAAACAAGTACTTCCAGAATATGCTGCAATTTGTATGGTATAAGTTTTATCAGTAGGTAAGACAGGATAAGTATGAGAATAAGTCTTACTTGTACCTACCGCTCCATTTGAAGGTGTATTATCAGTAACAATAACTGAAGGATTGTTTACTACATCCCAAACAATTTCAACTTTCTTAATCGTTCCAATATCAATACGTGATGTATCTGTTATTTGCACAGGCACATTACTACATAATCTTGATGAATTAACAACTACAAAATCTGGCTTTGGTTTAGACCCAGCAATATCAAATGCTGTGGTAACAGAAGCAGAACATCCATTTTGAGAAGTTACTGTTTGCTTTACTTGATAAATAGCAGCTGCAGTATAAGTATGTTGGCCATTTTGAGCAGTAGAAACATTTGCAGCTGAAGAAGCATCGCCAAAATTCCAGGCATAAGTAAATGGCTTTTGAGTTCCATCATCAGGAGTGATTGAAGCCGTATCGGTAAATGTTACACTACCACTACCTAAACAACTTCCGGGTAAAATAAAGCCAGGAGTAGGTAATGGATTAATCTTAACAATTGCAGTAGCGGTATCACTTCCACAGCCCTTATCTGAAGTAACAGCAAGTCTTGCTGTGAAACTCTTAACCGTTAAGTATTTATGCGTTGTATTTTGGGTGCTGCTACTTGTTGCATCACCAAAATCCCAATACCATTTATTTATTGTTTGATTTACAGCGGTACTTTTATCAACAAATGAAGTTAAATCACCAAAACAAGTCTTAGGATCAGCTGTGAATATCGCAATAGGTTTTTGATAAATAGTTGAAACAGCTTGACTAATGCTATCTGTACAACCAAATCGATTTGTAGCAACTAATTTAACAGAATAACCTAGGTTTGGCACAGGTGGAGTATATATGTGTACACCATCCGTAGCAGTTGATGTATCTGCTATTAAACTTGAGGGTTCTCCAAAATGCCATAAATAAGTATAGGGAGAATATCCTGAAGCTACATCACTTGTATTCGTGAAGACCGTATTTCCTGGTAAACATACACCTCCGAATGTGAAGGAAGGTTTAGGCAAACCTGATACATAAATGGAATCAGTATATACTTTACTTTGACAACCTCCTGAAGTAAATACCTGTAATGTTATTAAATGTTTCCCAACAGTTGTGTATGTGTGTGTTGGATTTTGCGCCGTTGAAGTATTAGTTGCACTACTAGGCTCACCAAAGTCCCATTTCCAAGTGGCTGCATTTGCCGAAGAACTGTCGGAGAATGTCACAGTTGAATTTGGACAAATTGTATCTCTATCCTTTCCAAAGAGAGCTTTAATACCAAATGCCAAGTCGAGATAAACACTATCAACCGAGAAACAACCAAGACTATTAATAGTAGTCAATTTTGCCCAATATGCATTCAAACCAGGATATACATGCGGATTGACCGTTGGATTTGGATTTGCCACATTTGTAATTGTTTCATTTGTTTTATCCCCAAAATCCCATGTCCATTTAACAATTGAAGAGCCTGCCATAGCAGTAGTATTATCCGTAAAAGTCACACTTGTACTACCACAACCTGCAGCTACAGCTTTAAAATCTATATTATCAGTACTTACCTGAACATAAATTTTTTGTGCATCTGTACCACCACAATCACTAGCAAATTTCCCGTATGCAGTTGCCATAATTGGATAGAACCCATAATCATAGAATTTATATTGAACGGGACAAGTGTATATATAAAATGTCTCTCCTCCAACTACAATAGAACCACTTGTATCTGCATACTGCTTCAAAGGGTTATTAGGATCAGTTATGATATCTCCTCTATTTACAGACGCACTTAAGTTTACATTTGTATTGTTAGGAGCAGTCCAAATGATACTATCCACCTGAGATGGCAAATAAGGTAAAGCAATCTGAAGTGTTACTGGATTATCCTTACATGTATGAATAACAGAACTAGAAGTGTCATTACCATTCGGATTTTGTGCAATCTTTACAGAAGACAAATTATTAATGGCAGTACCTGCATTAAAGCCCCAACTTTCACCCTGAGACATACCATAAGCAATTGCATTAAAAGGAACACTATCTGATAAAGTGTGAGCGGCAGGGTAAGAAACATGAAACTTTGCGTATTTATATTTTGGATCTGCCAAGTAAGTTACAAACGCATTTTTTAATAAACAATTAGCTGTTCCATAAGCTGTTCTATAACTGCTTGTACCTGTATCTACAGTTGAATTGGCAGTTTTGCCATCAATTGTAAAACTATTCACACCTGTTGCAGGGATGATAACATTAATATATGTCCCTCCTGGTGATCCGTCTTTAAACCCTGGGCAAAAAACAGTTGCATTATTAATTGCCTGTTGTACAGGGCTTAATAGAATCATTTCAGGATCTCCAGTTCCTACATTACCTACAGACGCACCACCACAACTTGTACCAGGCATGATAAATTGTGTTACTGAAATCGGCTTATCACCAGTAATTGATAAAGGCTGATTTGAAGCAAACTCATAAAACGATCCTGTGGCATTCCAAGTAGCACCCATTACAGGGGCTTTTGAAGGCAATATAGGAGAACCATTGATTTTTACAACAGTTGATGCATCTTCAACACTAACCCTGAATGTGTTGAATTCCATGTTTTTTGTAGGCACTGTCAAATATTTTGTACCCCACGCAACTTTTGGAAACATTTGCTGAATTAAATTATCCGATCCTGAAGAATTTCCATTACAAGCAGTAGTATTTATTAACGTTCTCGAATTCCCAGCAAAAACTCCTATTCTTTTGCTACAATCAGTTGTAATTTTAGTTCCTGTCAAATCATAACCAATTCCGGATGTTGCATCTACAAGCCCCATTGCATTATAAACATCACCTTTATGGGCAAGAGTTACCGTAAAAGGAGTTCCCTTAGGGTGTAAAATTGTTCCTCCCCCAGTAGTTTTTGCAGCAATATAGGATGATGCTGAATCGATGATATCAGCAGTAGGTGTAATTGTTAAAATCGTATTGTCATCATTAGCAATTACAAAGAAATAAGAACTTGGAACACCTGTATTACTAGTTGTCCCCCCATAAGCTTGAACAGTATATGAAGAGTTCCACGTATTTGTGGGAAACATCATTGCCCCTGCTGCTGAATTATTTGTTGCCCAATCATACAACCAACAAGCTATTGGCACACCATTAGACGAATAAACGTGAATTCCTCTACTACTTAACCCTGTAGTATATAATCTTGCATCTGCGGCTCCTGTTGCATTATTGTATGTACCATCACCAATAGGAAAACCGCCGACCTCTGTAACAGAATTTGCTGAAATGGTTACCATTCTTGGGAATGAGAGTGCATTTGGTATTCCTGGCATCTCAACAACTACATTTGCTGACTGATTACCTGTAGCTATATATAAAGAGAAGTGAGCCCCCTTTGCAACCTTTGTAACTGTATCAAACTGAGTAGTAGCAGTTTTCATATTCTCCTCACAACCAAAACCTGTCCAAAAATCAGTTCCCATGTTGGATAGTTGATCAGGAGAAGGAATAACATTTCCTAAAAAAGAAACAGAATCTGCATCTTGCGAAGCAACACCTCCTCCACTATGCCCTACAGCACTCTTAAAATTCCCGAAATTACTTGTCAACAATTTAACATAAATAGTCTTTCTCAACTTACCCCCTGAATATGGAATAGTTATTGACGAGACAGGTGCAACAGGAAAAGTAGATGCTGAAGATGAAATAACAAATCCTTTTGCAGGTAATAAACTGATGGTAATATTGCCTGACTCAGGACTCAAATTAGCGCCCGATAATATATAACTTAATACAGGAGCTGTTGTATTGTTTACAATATCCCCAAAATCTATCACACTAGGAGTTGCAGTTAAAGTAGGTACGGGTGCCATTGTTGTGAATGTTTCAACATTACCTAAACTTTGGCCTAACTTATTGGTTGCATAAGCCTGTACATAATATTTTGTTGAAGGATTTAACGACTTAATTATGATGTCATAAGGGTCGGCGGTTGTAGAACTTGCGCCAAAAATTGGATTCACGTACTTTAATTTTACTGTAGGGGGATTAGTTGTACCATAATATATCCCTTTCTCAGTTAATGAATATCCTCCGGTATCAATTAATGTTGCCCCTAGATTATTTTTTATAGTACCATCACCACCTGAAGTAGCTTTATTTGACAATACATTACTAGGAGTTTTCGTAACAACTACTGGAGTTGAAAAATTATCCGTAGTAAAAGTTAAATCACTACCATAAATAGTATCTAAAGGAGTAATTGCATAGGCTCGAACATGGTACAACGTATTAGGCGTAAGACCAGTTATATTCGACAAAGCACTAGGATTAATCGACCCTGATTTATTTCCATCTGATGTACTTGGATTTGTTCCTACAACAGGATTTGCAACCGTATTCCAAGTAACACCGCTTACACTTGGAACTTGAAATGTAGTACCAAAACTATATGTCCCTGTTCCAACTCCTGCATATTTGCCTGAAGAAGTGGGTTGAATTGTTGTTACAGTAGGTGGAGTTGACGCAGTTTGAACATTGCCATAAAAAACAACTCGAGTCAAGTAAAAATAATCACTTTTTGTCGCTAATCCAGGTGTAGTTGTGTAGAAACAAAGCTTTACTGTATAAGTATGCGTTTTTCCATCCGCACTCTTCGAGAAAAAAGGTTGATTTAAAGTTCCAAAATCTACATTAACAGTACCTGAACCTCCAAAAGTTTGTGGTGTTCCAAAAGCTACCCATGCCCCCTTACCATCAATTTGATAATAAGGTGCTACCGCTAACGTAGTACCATTCAATGTTGGAGTGGTATCTACTAAAGTTAAACCCGTAATGATTAAATCAGATCCGGCTGCAGGTGAAATTGGGAAACTAAGTGTAAAATCAGGATCCGTCGTTACTGTAGGATTAGGAAAAACAGGCCAAACGTAATTATTGATGGTTTTAAGTTTTAAACCTGCTCCATTAGGAGATGTATTACCAAAAGTATTCGCATTATAAGTTAATGCATTTGTAACTACTCCCACAGCAACATTCGTAGCACTCAAAGGTGTTGCAGGTGCCGGAAGTGCCTTACTATTTAAAGGCCATTTTGCAAGAATGCTTTGTGCGTTTGTTGATCCCAAAAACAAAATTACCGTCAGGAAAAACAATGTAATCGTTCTAATAAAACATGAAGTCGAAGAGGAGATTTTTCTCATATAATTAGCTTTAGCTATTTTGCGTTTGATAATATCAATCAAATTAAATTCAGCAAGGGTATCATTAAAAAGCACTTTTTCCATATAATTAGCCTGTCGTATTTTATGCGAATGTAATAGAATTATATCTTAAATTTTGTAAATCATTACTTTTAAACCAATAACTATTCATACACATCTCAATTATTTCTTTTATCCCTTTTACATCCCTTGTTTTAAGGAGTTAAATTTAATTTGCTAAATTAAGCCCCTTACTTCGAATGCCATCCTGCTCCATCCTGTCATTACCAACCTTTAGCATATATTTTTGAATTGATCAGGAAAGTATAAGTAAATATTAACAAGAAATCGATAGAAACTAGTTAACAGTTACTGGATGCAAGTTGCAGGACTCAAGTTAGTGGTTGCAAGTTACAGAATACAAAAATTACAAGTTTCGGGATACAAGTTGCTCGTTACAGGAAACAAGTTGCTGTTAGCTTTGCCGATTATTTAAACCAAGTAACAAGATTCAAGATACAGGCTAACTTGTAACCTGTATCTTGAATCCTGCAACTCGTCTCCTGAATCTTGATACCTGACTTTTACTTAATTTCAATCGTCACTTCTGCATCTTTCATCCCTACAGCATGTGCCTTAAGCGTTGCTGTTCCCTTGCCATTTTCGGTTGATTGCACTATTATTTGTGCCAAGCCATGAAATAAGTTTCTTTGATTTGCCTTCTCCATTTCATGCGAGTTTGGATTGCCATTTGCAACACCAATATTTTGTAAACCCCCACTTACTTCAAACTGAATATTAAAGTTAGCTGTCGGAACTACCCTTCCCATCTTATCTACTGCCTGAACATTCACAGGCATCGCATCTTCTCCATCTCCTGCCAATGAATTTTTGTAAGGAATCAATTGCAATGCCACAGGTTCGGTAGTTGTCTCTACCACATCCGTATTGATTAACTTACCTTTTTTATAGGCTCTCGCTTCCAACTTTCCGGGACGATACGGTACTTTCCATTCTCCCATTTCGTAGGCGTCAATTCTTTTACCACTAATCAACTTTCCATTTAAATATAATCTTACAGTATCCGCATTTGTCAAAGCCATTACCTTAATTGGTTTACCAATACTATCAGCAGGCCAATTCCAATGAGGAACTAATTTTAGGATAGGTTTGTCGAGCCATTGTGCCTGACGGATATAATAGGCTGCTTTTGGAAATCCACATTGATCCATGATGCCAAAGCTTGCATCCACAGCAGGCCATGTATAGGGTTGAGGTTCTCCTCGATAATCTAGGCCTGTCCAATAAAAACAACCTGCCAAGAATATCCGCTCATTAATTTCTTTCCAACCATTACGGTGTGTTCTACCCCATTCTGCCGCTTGTAAGTCGTAGGAGTCATGCAAGCATTTTGACTTATCTGTCACATACTCGTCCCTGACCATATAAGCAGAACCATCTTCCGAACTTGTTAAGGGCGTATTTGGAAACATCTTGTGGACACTGTCATATAGGTGCGAATAATAGTTCATCCCAATCACATCTACTGCATGACATACATTTTTTGGCGTAAAGAACCCACCATTTGCAGCCGCAGTTACAGGTCGTGTCGTATCCATTTTCTTTACAACAGCAGTCATTCTTCGAACCATTTCATACCCATTTACAGTTCCTTCCATCGGTTCTTCATTGAAAACAGACCATAAGATGATACTCGGATGATTCCGATCCCTTCGAATCATCCACTCTAATTGTCGAGTATATTCGGGAGTCACGTTAAAATTCCTATTCTCATCCATCACCACAATACCTAATCTGTCGCAAGCCTCTAAAAATGCATTAGCAGGTGGATTATGGGAACACCGGAATGCATTTACGCCCATCTCTTTCATCTTCTTAATTCGATACTCCCATAAGGCATCTGGAACGGCAATCCCTACTCCTGCATTGTCCTGATGTGTACATACACCTTTCAATTTTATATGCTGATCATTGAGGAAGAAACCTGAATCGGCAGTAAACCTAAATGTACGGAAACCACAAGTGGTCATCACCGAATCGACAGCTAATCCTCTTTCTTTCAAGACTGTCTTTACCTGATATAGTGTAGGATGTTCCATTGTCCATAGAACAGGATTGCTGATAGCAAGTCTCGTCTTAGTCGATTTCTTATCCAATTTGTCAACCAAAATAGGCGACATAGAATGTGCCAAAACATTCCCCATACTATCTAATAGGCTTGCTTCAACCGTTAGCCTAGCCATTTCATTGCCTGCATTCTCTACGCTTGTCTCCACAGGGATTAGCCATTGTCCATTCTTTTGCTTTATAGGATTAGCGAAAACTCCATCTGTTTCAATGTGCTTCAGGTTTCTTTTTACTAGCCAAGTATGCCTATAAATCCCTGCACCCTCATACCACCATCCCTCTTGTTGTACAGCATCTACCCGAATTGCGATCTGATTGACAGTCTTACCAAAGTTGGCAAAAGGGGTAATATCTATATAAAAGGAATTATACCCACAAAAGTTACGATGAACAATTGTTCCATTCAGCCAAACGGTGCAATGAGTGGCAATCGCATCAAACTGTAATTCAAGGTGTTTTCCTATATCGGAAGAGTCGAGGGTAAAACTTTTCCGATACCAAGCAATACCTCTTGTTCTGAATCCTTGAGCTTCATTTTCGGTAGAATCTATTGGCAATTCCACAGCCCAATCATGCGGTACTGTTAGGGTTCTCCATTTAGAATCATCATATTCAGGGGCAGCTGCACCCCAAGCTTTTCCTGCTTTTGCACTTCGATAAGTCATTTCTTCTCCTTT
>CANCPA010000092.1 GCA_947379895.1 Chitinophagaceae bacterium
TTTGCCTCTTAGCCGGCAGGCTTCGTCCTTACAACGCCACTCCGTTCAACCTTTTGAGAAAAAATATCCTACGGATTTTTCTCAATTTCAGCTTCGCTGAAAGCAGATTGCCCTAAGGTGGCTTATGTAAGGACTGGTGAGAAAGCGAGTACTAGAAAAACAATTTGAAAAAAAGCTATTTTGTAAATCTAGCTGTATGGAAGTTATTACTAATATAAATTGGTGATAATGTAGTTTAGTAATGGTAAGCGAAAAACTTTTATACACCCATCTTATTTAAAGGCCTCATTAATAACTTTCAAAATTCGTTATTATAGGAAAAGAAACAACTTGTGTTTGCAAAGATTTGACACAAATGATAACAAATTTGTTAGTTTGTAATAATCTTTTATGAAATGGTACTTGATAAGTATTATCAGGTATGCAAAAAATAGATATTGGTTATAAGAAAATTAATTACTGTCTGCAGATATTAAAAATTAGTACTGATGAAATTTAATGCGGTATCCAAGAAATACAAAATGGTATGACCAAAAAAAAAATTAGTATGGTTAAAATTTTTAATGGTACGTGCAAAATGAGTTGTGGATTGCGAACAATTTAAAACAGTATTTAATAAAGTAAATTAAGATTGGCAATGGACTTATTTGGAAGTTGCATTGAAATTTATGAGAAATGAACAGGGGATGACTCTCACAATGCCTAAAAATTTAATTCGTGTGTACTGAAATTAAAACACATCATAACTTTTTTAATTAAAATTTCCTCTTGTTATTAATCGTATAATTAATTGCCGTTTCTTTACAACCGTGGAGGGACAAATTAACCTTCAACATTAATTATGATTTCAACAATATTATTATTCAAATTACACGAGTTATTACAACCACAATTCTATATTGACAACGGCGGATTATGGTTATTGCTAGTGATTATTTTTGCCGAAACAGGATTGTTTGTAGGTTTCTTTTTTCCTGGTGATTCACTTCTTTTCGTTGCGGGCATATTTAGCAATAAATTAGCCGCCTATCTATATGATACAGGCAACAACTTTCTTAATTTATTAATGATTATTGTACTTGCTGCAATTGCAGGTATCATTGGCAATACAACAGGTTATTTATTTGGTAAAAAAATTGGTCCTGCGATGTTTCATTGGAAAGACAACCTTCTTTTCAAGAAGAAATATTTACATCAGGCGCATGACTTTTACGGCAAATATGGTGGTGGTGCAGTTGTGTTTGCTAGATTTGTACCGATTGTGAGAACATTTGCTCCGATTGTAGCTGGAATTGTTGAAATGGATAACAAGAAGTTTACTTTTTTTAATATAGTTGGTTGCATTGCATGGGTAGGAAGCATGTTGGCAGGAGGTCATTATCTAGATAAATTCTTTATGGAACATTATCATTTTGATATTAAAAAGCACCTTGAGGTAATTGTATTGGGCATTGTTTTTATCACAACAGCACCTGTTATTATTAAAATGGTGTTTGGGAAAGCAAAGGCGCCTACTGCAAAATAAGTTATAAATTATAATTTATAGGTTATAGGTGTTAGGTTTTAAGATTTAGGTGATTAGTCTTGCGTTTATCATTTTAAGTTTTAATCAAACATTATTCATCACTCTTTATTCATAACATACAAATAGATATGACTAAAAAACAGCCGGGGGTATTTTCTCTGACCGTTATAGTTGGCGCATTAGGTTTTTTTGTAGATGTTTATGATCTCCTACTCTTTGGTATTGTTAGAAAGCCAAGTTTAAAATCATTAGGACTATCTCCACAAGAAATTTTATCACAAGGTGAACTTATCATCAGTATTCAGATGATTGGGTTAGTAGTAGGCGGAATTATCTGGGGTATTATTGGAGATAAAAAGGGCAGATTGAGTGTTTTATTTGGTTCGATACTTATTTATTCCTTAGCAAATATTGCGAATGGAATGGTAACGAATGTAAACCAATATACTATCATGCGCTTTATTGCTGGAATTGGATTAGCAGGAGAATTAGGCGCAAGTATTACTTTAGTGAGTGAAATGCTTCCGAAAGAAAAGAGAGGCATTGCTGCTTCAATCATTGCTAGTGTAGGCGTATTTGGTGCAGTTACTGCTTTTTTTGTTTATCAATTTTTTGGGGATTGGCGACTTTGTTATTACATAGGAGGTGGTATGGGATTGTTACTCCTATTGTTGAGAGTTAGCATATTTGAAAGCGGATTGTATGATGAAGTTAAGCATCAAAATATTGAAAGAGGGAGCATTAGATTGCTTTTAAATAAGAAAGAAAGAGTACTGCGATATGTAAAAGGTGTCATGATTGGTTTACCTGTTTGGTATGTGATTGGTATTTTAATCACATTTTCGGATGAGTTTGGGAAGCGGTTTGGAATTAATAATATTGATCCTGGTAAGGCAATTATGTATCAATATATCGCTATTGGGGTTGGAGATATGAGTGCAGGATTGTTGAGCAATTACCTAAAAAGTCGTAAAAAGGCTTTGTTTACATTTTATGGTATTTGTTCATTTTTCATCATTTTGTTCTTTTGTCAAAGTGGAGGGAGTGCAAATACAATGTACCTATTAATTGCTTGTTTAGGCTTTGGTTCGGGGATTTCTGTTTTATACATTACAATGAGTGCAGAACAATTTGGAACTAATCTTCGTGCAACAACTGCTATTTCTATTCCAAATGTTGTAAGAGGCTTTTTACCCCTCATGATTTTATTGTTTAAGGGCATAAGATATGTTACTCATGATAATTATCTTTTGAGTGCTGAAATAACCGGTGCAATAGTGATGCTTTTAGCGGTTTTTTCTGCTTATCATATCAAAGAAACCTTTGGTGATGACATGAACTTTATTGAGCAATAGCATTTTCTAATTAAAAAATATCAGCTATAACTTATCATTTATTGCATACAACTTTATTTGCTTTATGAATCAATCAAAAACAAAAACATCAGTTCTCACTTTAGCAATTGTAGTGGCTGCACTTGGATACTTCGTAGACATTTACGACTTACTACTGTTTGGAATCATTCGAAAGCCGAGTTTAATTTCGCTTGGATTAACTCCTGAACAAGTCTTGACAGAGGGTGAAAAAATTATTAGTATACAAATGATTGGCTTATTGCTAGGCGGATTTATTTGGGGCATAATGGGGGATAAAAAGGGACGACTAAGTGTATTATTCGGTTCAATATTTCTATATTCAATTGCGAATATTGCCAATGGAATGGTTATAAATGTTAGTCAATACGCGTGGTGCAGGTTCATTGCAGGCATTGGATTAGCAGGTGAATTAGGCGCTGGAATTACTTTAGTAAGTGAATTGGTACCAAAAGAAAGGAGAGGAATTGCTACGTCACTAGTAGCAGGCGTTGGATTGACGGGTGCAGTATTTGCCTATTTCATGAAACAAACTGTACATGATTGGCGTTGGTGTTATTATATTGGAGGAGGAATGGGTTTTCTGTTATTACTCTTACGAGTTTCGGTCTTTGAAAGTGGATTATATACGTCTGTAAAAGATAGTGAGGTTAAGAAGGGAAACTTGTTCATGTTATTTAATCGAATGGAGCGGTTTATGAGATACTTGAAATGTATTGCAATCGGATTGCCTACTTGGTTTGTGATTGGCATCCTTATTAGCTTTTCTGATAAGTTTGCGACTGTGATGGGAATAAAAGAAAGTGTTGACCCTGGTAAATCAATTATGATTGCCTATGTAGGAATTTCGATTGGCGATATTTTGATAGGCTTTGTAAGTCAATGGCTTAAAAGTAGAAAAAAAGCCTTGTATATTTTTTATGGCCTAACTGTATTATCAATTATTTTATACTTTAATCAAATAAATGGTACGGCATTTGGGATGTATTTTATATGTGGACTGTTAGGTTTTTCAACAGGTTTTTGGGCAATATTTGTAACTATGGGGGCTGAGCAATTTGGCACTAATTTACGTGCTACAGCAGCTACTACCATTCCTAACATTGTCCGAGGCACCTTACCATTAATAATTTTATTATTTAAAACGCTTCGAGAGGCAACAGATTACTTAACAGGTGCATCAATTACAGGCGCAATATGTGTGCTATTAGGACTTACTGCAGTACTTTTTAGCAAAGAAACGTTTGGAAAGGACTTAGATTTTATTGAATATTGATTGGGTTTAAACAAAAATACGATAGAGTTGTAGTTTCGAATTGGCATCATCAGACAAAGGCATTATGATTCCCTGATAAAAATGTAGTAGTTAACTAATTAAGACAGACTTTATGATAAATGAGGAAGCATCAGACGGAATTGAAATTAAACGTTCATTTACTAAGCGTACAAAAGTTTTAATTATTAGGTTTTCTTCCATAGGAGATATTGTTTTGACAACTCCTGTAATAAGATGTGTAAAAAATCAATTGCCAAATGCTGAAGTTCATTTTTTAAGCAAGAAAACTTTTAAAGCAGTCACTGAATCAAATCCATACATTGATAAGTTTTTTTACTTTTCAAAAGATTTAAGTGATCTTATAAAGGAACTTAAGAAAGAAAAGTATGACTATATAATTGATTTACACAAGAATTTTAGAACTCAAAAGATAAAGCAATCTTTAAATGCCCAATCATTCACCTATAAGAAAGAATCAATTTCTAAGTTTTTGCTTACAAAACTAAATATTAATACAATGAGTGGGCGGCACATTACGGACCGCAGTCTTGACACAGTTGCACCGCTAAATGTATTCAATGACGAGAAAGGACTTGATTATTTCATACCTGACAACTTAAACATTTCAGTTTCTGATCTTCCGACCTCTCATCAGTTTGGCTATATTGCTATTGTTATTGGGGCATCTTATCACACTAAAAAACTACCTGTTACTAAAATACAGGAATTGTGTACCTATATAGATTATCCTATTGTTTTGATTGGAGGCAAAGAGGATGCGAAACATGGTATTGAAATTGAACAAATTGACCCTATAAAAATATATAATGCCTGCGGGAAGTTTATATTAAATGAATCTGCGTGGTTGATTAAGCAATCAAAATTGGTCATTTCGCACGATACAGGACTTCAATATGTTGCTTGTGCATTTAATAAGAAAGTACTTGCAATTTGGGGTGCAACTTCACCTAAACTTGATGTAGAGCCCTATTATGGAAAAAAACAACTAGTAAACCCATCAACACAGATGTATCAGAATTTTATTGTTCCTAATTTAAGTTGCCAACCTTGTAGTAATTATGGAACTAGAAGATGTCCTAAGGGGCATTTTAAATGCATGAAAGAACAGGATGTTGAATTGATTGCACATACTGCTTTATCATTTTTGAGTGTGTAGAAATAAAAACAACTAGTTAAGACAAATAAGGCCTTTGAAAAATATTATATGAGGAGTGATTTGTTGATGAAATTAAAACACTTTAGAATGTAGTAAAAAAAGGCTGGGAATTTAATGAAGTAAAATATTCTTATTTAAGGATTTGGAACTTACCACTTTCTTCAATATTACCTGAAGCATCTCTTAACTGATAAACATAGAGTCCGCGATAAAAGTTATCAAGAGAAATAGATATTTTACTACTATTAATTTGCTGGCTAATTAGTTTCTTTCCTAAGAAATTATAAATCTGCAGTGTATAAGAAGCGTCCGCATTTTTAAATTCGAAGAATATTACAGTAGTGGCAGGATTAGGATAAAGTCGAGAAACTTTTACAATGCCATCACCAAACGGCTCTACAACAGCAGCATTTGCGCCAAAGCAGAAACTCAATAAAATGATAATAAAGTAAACCTTTCTCATTGCTAAATAATAAACTTTTGTAAAAGTAATATATCAAGTTGGAATATCATTCAAAATATATAAAAAAAACAGGTTTTAACACCTGTTTTAATCATAATCATCAAAAATGTTCTAGATTATTAGCTTATGCTCTTCAAAGTTTCTTGAATTGCAGCAAAACTAGGTAAGTCTCCCGGTGTTGCTGTAACTTCCGAATATTTAACTATTCCTTCTTTATCAATAACAAATGCAGATCTTTTACTTACACCTTGCATTCCAAAAGCAGGGAATGTTTCATATAACACATCGTACGCTTTTGATGCCTCTTTGTTAAAATCGCTCAACAATTGAAAATTCAAATTTTGTTCTTTCTTAAACTTATCTAGTGTAAAAAGACTATCTACAGAAATACCAAAAACTAGAGCATCTGTATTATTGTAGACTGCTATATTATCTCTGATATTGCACAATTCTGCTGTGCATACACCTGTAAAAGCGAGAGGGAAAAATAGAAGTACAACATTTTTTCCTTTTAGAGAAGAAAGTGTAACAGGTTGTTTGTCACTATCAAAAAGTGTAAAGTCAGGGGCTTGTGCGCCAATTGAAATGCTCATAAAATTGTTTTAATTTAAGTTAGCAATTGAATAATTAATAGATTTGAAATTGTACCATTTAATGTAACAAAAACAAATCTATAATGTTGAAGATACTGAAAAAAAAAGAATCTCACAATTGATACACTTAATCATAATTATTTAAAAGGCAAATAATTCTTTTTATCAGTTCAATTATTTGACTAACTATAATCATAAAAAACTTTCTTGTTTATAAGTAGCTAGGACTATTTTTGCGCCAAAACAAAGCGATTATGAAGTTATTGATTAACACAATCTGTACCGCAACAATTATTGTATTATTGATGAGTTGTGGTTCTACAAAAAAAATTGAAGCCCTAAAGCCTTCTGCAAATTATAGTAATGAAGTTGTGTATGACAAACAAACATCCTATTTAAATTTGCCGGTTGAAATTGCTGTTTCTGATTTACAAAACCAAACAAACAAATATTTGAATGGATTAATTTATGATGATGAGAAAATAGAAGACGACAACCTGATGATAAAAATATGGAAACAAGCGCCTATAATAATCAATGAAAATGGAGGAAAACTAGAAATGGTTTTGCCATTAAAGGTTTGGGTAAAAGTTAGATATGGCATTGAAAAGTTTGGACTTTCTGCTTATGACACCCGTGAACTTAATTTGAATGGAAATATCAAATTGAATAGTAAAGTAGTTTTTTCTAACTGGAAATTAAGTACAGCAACCCAAATCGGAGGAATTGATTGGACTCAATCACCTAGTGTTTCAATTTTAGGAAAAGATGTCCCAATCACTTATTTGATAAATCCCGCTATATCACTATTTAAGAATAAACTCGGCAAAATGGTAGATGATGCAATTGCACAATCTCTTGACATTAAGCCTTATGTATTAAATTCGCTTGAACAAGTCAGTAAGCCTGTACAAGTTAATAATGATTATCATGTTTGGTTTGCGATGCAGCCTCTCGAACTTTATACAAATCAAGCTAAGGTAGCGAACAAAAAAATCAGCATTGTAATGGGCATGAAGTCATATCTTGAAACTTCTGTAAATTCTAAGCCCACACTAAGTTTTGATAAGACTAAAATTGCCTTACTAGCGGCTGAAAAACTACCTGACGATTTCGGAATTAGCATAGCAGGAATAGTCACTTATCAAGCAGCAGCAGCATTAATGAAACAAAACTTTGCAGGGAAACCATTTCAATCTGGAAGTAGAAGTGTTACAATTAACGATGTAGCACTGTGGGGGAAAGACGGAAAAATGATTGTTGAATTAGGAATGACAGGTTCTGTTAATGGAAATTTTTATTTATCGGGTATCCCTGCTTACGATTCAACTACAAAAGAAATATATCTAGATCAAGTTGATTTTGTTTTAGATTCAAAGAATCAATTATTAAGACTTGGAGATTGGGTAGCACATGGAATTATAGCAAAAAAAATCAAGGAAAGTTGTCGATATTCCATTAAGGACCAATTAATTCAAGGTGAAACTACATTGAAGACTTATTTATCAAATTATGAGCCTGTGAAAGGGGTAAAAGTTAATGGCACTGTTATTGGATTAAGACCACAAAAGATATCGCTAACACCAAATGCTATTGTTACCATGATTACTGCAGGAGGTAAAGTATCGATAAGTGTTAATGGCATGCAATAAATGTATTTTTTAAAACCCATATATTATTTTAACCCTAATAAAATAACCTAAAATGAAAAAATTAATATTATTTGTTATCAGTTTTGCAAGCTTCACTTCAGTCATTACTGCACAAGACACGGTGTATTTGAAAAGAGAAGCAAGAAAAAGAATCGTTACTGACAGACCGCCACAGACATTGTTTGTAGATTTAGGAGGACCTGGTATTGCTTATTCTGCCAATTACGATACTCGTTTCTACAATCAAACAGACGGATTAGGGGGACGAATTGGAATTGGGTATAATTTTGGGGGCAATGTTCATACCACTACTATACCAATTGGCATCAATTATTTAGCTGGCAATTACAAACGTGGTCATTTTTTTGAAGCGGGATTCAATGAAACATTAATCTTAGCTAATTTTGATAAAAGCTATTATGATTATGACACAGGGATTTTTTCTACTGATAATTCGGGTCATCAAACTTTATTATTAACAAGTTTTATTTTTGGCTACAGAAGTCAACCTATTACGGGAGGATTTTGTTTTAGAACAGGAATTATGCCTTATTTGATTCAGAATAAGAGTAACCTAAGTATTTATCTAAGTTTTGGCTTTAACTTTTAGCAGTTTTTTTATACTTACCACAGCATGAAGGTTATATTTTATATAAGCTGTGGTAATTTATTTTATTAAACAACGAAAAATAATTGAGATCATTAATTAATGTAATTTTCAATAACAATTGGTTAATAATTTGCATCATTAATTACTCCATTATCCTTAAAGTTGCTAACTTTAGGACTATCAATTTTTTTCTCCTATCTTTATGCCCTTCAAACAATAAATCGAAAGCAATTTAATTCTATTGCAATCATAAAACATATACATTTTGCGTTTTTCTGAGTTTAATTTTCATCCAACACTTTTAGAGGGCATTGAAGCCTCTGGCTATGAAAATGCCACACCTGTACAAGAACAGGTTATTCCAATTATAATGAATGGAAGAGACCTCATTGCCTCTGCACAAACAGGCACAGGTAAGACTGCAGCATTTTTATTACCGATGATGAATCATTTGATTAGCAATAATCATGGAAGCAAAGTAAGCGGTGTAATAATAGTGCCTACAAGGGAATTAGCGATACAAATTGGTCAGGTAATTGAAGGGCTTTCCTATTTTACAAGTATCAGTTCCATAGCCATTTATGGAGGAAGTGATGGCCAAAACTTTGTTGCAGAAAAAAAAGCCTTACAAACAGGTGCAGACATAGTTGTTTGTACTCCTGGGAGGCTATTGGCGCACCTCAAGATGGGCTATGTAAAGTTTGATGCAATTCAGTTTTTGGTGTTAGATGAAGCGGACAGAATGCTAGATATGGGTTTTCAAGATGACATTAATACAATTATCTCTCATCTTCCTACAAAAAGACAGACATTATTATTTTCTGCAACAATGCCCGAAAAAATAAGAAGACTTGCAAAAAACATACTTCATACACCTGCAGAAATCAATATTGCCATCTCAAAACCTCCTGAGAAGATTGTTCAACAGGCTTATATAATTTTTGAACCCCAAAAACTTCCTTTGGTCAAGCATCTTTTACAAAATACACCTCACAGAAGTGCGGTAGTTTTTTGTGGAAGAAAACAAGATGTTAAGCAACTTACAAGAGAACTACATCATGCAAAGTTGAAAGTTGCTGAAATACATAGTGATTTGGAACAATTTCAACGGGAGGAAGTGCTACAAGCATTTACTAGTGGAAGAATTCCCATTATCATCGCTACAGATATTTTGAGTAGAGGGATTGATATTGACACCATAGATTTAGTCATAAACTATGACGTGCCTAGTGATGAAGAGGATTATGTACATAGAATTGGGCGAACAGCAAGAGCAGAGGCAGATGGTATTGCGATGACACTTGTGAGTGAAAGTGATCAAAGTAGATTTGCGGATATTGAACATTTATTAGGTAAACAAGTTGAGAAGGTTTCTGTACCTGAGCAATTTGGGACAACACCGCTTTATCAACCGAGTACAAAGAAAAGAAGTTCTGGATACGGGGGAAATAACAAACAAAGAAATTTTAGAAATAAAAATTTTAATAGAAGATAATAACGAATCTGAAAAATAGTTACAAATAAAAACGCCACATAACAATAAATCATGTGGCGTTTTTATTTGTAATCTATATTTGATTAAGCGCAAACTACTTTAACCTCTGCAGGTATAGTTAGGTTTGCAATAGTCTGCTCAAAATGTGTTAATTCGGCTTTCATTTCATCAATATAAGTTGTCGCTTCATTTTTAATTGACTCAGTTAGATTATGATAGTATTCAATACCCTTCAACAAATTAGCTTGAAAAGTTTTTAATTGGCGACTTTTGTTGGCAGTAATTGAATTTAAATTTTTATCGATTTCATTTTCCAAATAGTCGACATACATCTTTAATTCATTTACAAAAAGATTGGATCTCTTCACTGCATTTAAAATATTAATTCTACCATAAATATGGTCAACCATTTGTTTCAAGGAAAATATTCCAGAAAAATAAGCAAGATTAGGGCCTGGACAAATAGCTACAGCCCTTGAACCATTACTATATAAAGATGGTATGTTATTTTTTATTAATGGTGCTGCACTCAATCCCTCACACAAACACTCTTTAATAGTAATTGATGCAAGTTCATCTCTTAACTCCTCTGCTGACAATGCTTCACCTTGAATCTGCTTAATTTTCAAATTCTGATACTTACGAGAAGCTGTACAAATGGGGATTTCAGAAAACTCTGTATTTGACACCAAAAATTTCTTTGTACAAGGACTTCCTGGTCTACCATCTTCAATTCTTTTTGCCCTTTGTGCTTCTGCAGAAGCTTTTCTAAAGCTATTAAATGGTACACCTAGTGGAGAAATTCCACTTAAGAAATAGTCTTCAGGTACAGCAGTAGATAAACTTTGAAGAGTTTCTTCATCAACACAAGTCACCTCAGGTACTAATAAAAATGGGCTCCCCCAACCTGTTGCATCAGTTTGGTAATAGGCTAGTAAGAAATTATTTTCGTTAGCAGTACCTATCCCACCTTGAACTGTAACCCTTATTGAGGGCTGAGATTGAAAAACAGGCAACCCTTTTGTAGCTAAAGCTTGATTACAAATTCCAAACAATTCAGTTTCTAAAGCAGCTTTATTATTCTTAAATTCTTCTAAAATTGGACCTAAAAGTAATCCATCTGTAGCAAAAGCATGTCCACCACAATTCAAACCACTTTCAATTCTAAATTCAGATATCCAAACACCTTTCTTAGCAAGTATTTTTCCTTGAGTTAAGGCAGAACGATAATCACTAACCTTTAAGATAATGGTTTTAGCAAGTTTTCCATTACTATCAGGCAAGAAATCAGGAAAATTATCAATGTAATTATATAATCTAGGATTATACCCTGCTGAAAAAACTACAGATGCATTAGTTTGACTTTGCGCAAAACCTCTTAATGCAGACAATGCATCAGAAAATTCGTTTGGAAGAACATTTCCCTCCTTATCATAATTATTTTTATCAACTTTAGCCATGATATTTACATCAGCAGCTCCAGCTTCAATTTTTGTTCGCAAAAAATCTTGAAGTTGACTTTTTTCTAATGCTTCTTCAGTTGACAGCATTGTGTTATAAATCGCCTTAATATCAGAATCATCAGGAAGCAATTCAAAATACTTTACAATTTCACTTCCTTCCTCAAATTTTTGTTGACGCATATTTTTTACTTGTTCATTAATTAAATAATGCACAAGGTTTAAATAAGCAGTGATTCTTTTCGCACGATAATCCTCTTCAGATTGTGAAATTTCAATGTATGGAAATCCAGCTTCTTTACTATAAAACTCACGCATTTGCTCAATAATTCCATCTTCTACAACAGACATAACTGAAGAAATACCAAAGCGTGCGACTTTAAGTGGAGTATCTATAGTGAAACCTAATCCCATCACCGGAATATGAAACTTATGAGGAGTTGACCGTATCATTTAAAAGCTTTAATGGTGATATAATTTGTAATAATCAATTCAAATTTGTTAATGAGCTTCGCCTTTATTACTATAAAAACATTAAATTAGCATAGGCTTTTGCCTACTAAAAACTAAATATAAGAATATGTAAAAGGCTTAGTCTTTGAGTGATTAAACTGTTAGTTTTTTTCCAACATTCACAAAAAAACGTTTTAAGCGTCGGCGAAAGTAACAACTATTAATTAAATTTCAATAACAAAATACCAACACCCCTGTTTTGAAATGTGTAAAATCTTTTTAATTCGAAATTTATCTCGACTTTAAGATGAATAAAGCGCGCTATTTCTTTCATTTTAAGGTCTTCTTAATGCTTCATTTCTTTTAATACATATTGAATCTGAATGAATTTTTCGATTATACACTTGCCTTTATTGCACAATTAACCTCTTTAATCTCCATTTTTTTAATATTGTTACTTTTATGTTTATAAGTTAAATACAGTTTGACTTGTGAAGTTGTAAGTTTGTGACATGAAGCAAGAAGTATTTTTTAAAGATTTGGGTATTCGCCATTATAAAGAAGTATGGGATTTACAAGAAATTTTACTAAAGCAAAATGTAGAAGCAAAGGGGCTTTTAGCCAACACTACAAACCAAAGCGAAAGGGAATACTATAATGATCAGATAAATAATCATCTTTTATTTGTGGAACATTATCCAGTTTACACATTGGGAAAAAGCGGAAAAGAGGAACATGTTTTAATAAGTGATAAAGAAAGAAATGAAAAGGGTATAGAGTTTTTTCACATCAACAGAGGCGGTGATATTACCTTTCATGGTCCAGAACAATTAGTGGGGTATCCAATTTTGGATTTAGATAGATTCAAAACAGACTTAGGATGGTATTTAAGATGCTTAGAAGAGGTCATCATTTTAACTATGGAAGATTATGGATTAGATGGCGATAGAAGTCCAGGAGAAACAGGCGTATGGATGGATGTAGGGATACCTAGCAAAGCAAGAAAAATATGTGCTATGGGAATACGTTGTAGTAGGTGGATTACTATGCATGGTTTTGCCTTTAACGTAAATACTGATCTTAAATATTTTGAAAATATCATTCCCTGCGGTATCGCTAATAAAAAGGTAACATCTTTACAAAAAGAACTTGGTACCTCTGTGCCTATGTATGATGTAAAAGAACGTATTAAAAGGAACTTCGAAATTGTGTTTAATGTTTATCTTGTATAAATACAAATTCACCGCTGTTTCACCAACAAGTCAAAGAATACAAAGTCAGAACAAGATTTATTTTCAAATTAAACCTTATCTACTTGTTTTTAAAATGGTATCAAAATCTGAAACTTATTGTGTTCCTTAAGTTTCTCATCTTCGAATAAATCAAAAGTGAACCAACCTCCATGCAAAAAATTACTATTATCTAGAATTAAATCTGCGTCTTTGGGTTGCTTTATCTGAAACAATTCCGATCCATCAACATCATAAAATACAATTTTATACTTACGAACCTTAGGTGAAGGCAAATGCATCGAAACTCGGTTTGTATTATCTGTAGTAAATATATATTGTGATGGCCTCCAAGTTGGCTTCGAAATAAATGGACTAACTATTATATTAAATGCATCAATTGTATTGAGGGTATCTTTTGTTCTTGAAATAATAGAGTCCCTAAAATGTCGATAATTCTTTTGCTCAATTTGATAAAGTAATGTATCCTTAGATTTTTTATAAATATTTACCCAAACTTTTCCTTCTACATTTATCGAAGGTGTTATGACAATTTGACTATTCCCTATTTCTCTTAAAAAATTTCTCTTTGGAGACTCCCCCACTGTCATTAATTTATTATTGGTATTATCAGACTCAACTCCAATAGGCTTAGTAAAGAAATAATTCCCGCCTTCAAGCACATAAAATATTCTATAAAAAACCTTTACCCCTTTTGGCATCCGCATTTCAACAACTCCATTTTGAGGCAATTCGGGTGATTGTGCAGAATAAATAGTTGTATAAAAACTTAGACTATCAAAAGAGCGCTGAACAGCTAATTGAGTACAATTATATTCATAAGGGTTTATCCAGGTAACTAATATTTTCTTGTCATTTATATCCCTGATATTAAATTTTGGAAGTGTGTCCTGAGCATGTAGCGAGTCTAAACCAAAACAAAATAAAGTAACCAATATCGATGCTTCTAACCTTTTCATTGCGGCAAATATAAATACTTGATAGTACTTAGTTGTTAGCAATTAGTTATTAGTGAATATTACTATAGTTCAACTAAATAACAAATATTTAATTATTACTTCCCTTCATTTTCTGAAACATATATATTAACACTTATTCCCATTGACAAGTCTATTGCGCATCAAACAGAGTTGCGTATTTTCTTTGTTAATGAATAGCGATTTAGAATAGAACAGGCTATAGAACTGTCTAAATATTCGAGTCTTATTATTGTAGGCTAAAGATGGTAATAATAGATATTTTGAGTATCCTTATTTAAACTACTAGTCACTTAGGAACAAATTAACTATAAAAAATTTCCTAATTTAATACGAATGTATTATAAGTGTCACATTGGTAAATAAAATAGATAAGACAGCTGATTTATTAACAACAAAAGCTTTACAACTAATTATGCGTGTAAATTTATTTGGACATGTGCCAATAAATTTGTTTTTTTAAACTAATCCTTGTAACAAAATCTTACAGGGCATTTAGTTATTCTATTAAATAACAACCCATTATATTATAAAGTAAAACTCACAAGCGCATCCTTTATGTATAATTAACAGCCAGATGAGTATAAAAACTAAGCATTAAGTTCTATTAAATACTTAAAATCATATTTAATAAATTTGGTTGAATAGAAAGACATCCCTACATTTGCAGCCAAATTTTTTTGTAACTATACGGCAAAATCCGTATAACCTTAAATTAATAATTATCATGAGGAAAGGTATCCATCCGTCAAGTTATCGCTTTGTAGTTTTCAAAGACATGAGTAACGGTACGTCGTTTTTAAGTAAGTCAACAGCAAACACCAAAGAAACAATCGTTTGGGAAGATGGCAAGGAATATCCTGTTGTAAAATTGGAAATTTCAAATACGTCTCACCCGTTTTACACTGGTAAAAACGTATTGGTTGATACTGCAGGTCGTATCGACAAGTTCAAAAAGCGTTATGCCAAGAAAGACTAATTGTCTTCTTTGTCAAAATACTAAAAAAAGTCCCGTTTATTGTAAACGGGACTTTTTTATGGTTACTATATTCAGGTTACAGGTAAAAACATAAACTAATATCCTCTTACTTGGAACTAAAATTTTAATCAAGTAATTTGAAAATAGAAAATTGTAACTCATAATTCATACTCATGAAATTAGACATTCTTGCTTTTGGCGTACATCCAGACGATGTAGAACTTGGTTGCAGTGGCACAATACTTTCAGCCATTCTAGAAGGAAAAAAAGTGGGCATCATTGACTTAACTCAAGGAGAACTAGGCACAAGAGGCACCATTAATACCCGATATACAGAAGCAATTGCTGCCGCAAAAGTTTTAGGAGTGAGCATTAGAGAAAACCTTAAAATGGCGGATGGTTTCTTCCTAAATGATGAATCACATCAACGTCTTATTATTAATACTATCCGAAAATATAATCCTGAAATCATTTTGTGTAATGCACCCGAAGACCGCCATCCTGACCATGGTCGTAGTGCGAGATTGGTTTCTGATGCTGCTTTTTTGTCGGGGCTAAGAAAAATAGAAACTTTTTATGAGGGAGTATCTCAGTCGGCATGGCGTCCTAAATATGTATTCCACTATTTACAAGATCGATTTATCCAACCATCTTTCGTTATTGATATTAGTGAGCACTTTGAAAAAAAGTTAGAGGCTGTCTTTTGTTACAAAACCCAATTTTTAGCTAGTGACAATAGTGAACCACAAACTTATATTTCATCCCCTGAATTTATTGAGGGCATCAAAGGAAGAGCAATATTACTTGGAAAAAGAATTGGTGTTAAATATGCCGAGGGTTTTATTACAGAAAAAATATTGGGAGTAAGAACTTTAGATGCTTTTATACAAAATGTAACCTAATAAAAGGTTGTAATAATTAGGTTTTTAAAATAGGTTTTAGATTTTAGAAAAATCAAAAATCGTGAGTGTAGAATAAAACGGAATATAAAAGGCAAGTAATATGCAATTAAGGCATATTGCCATTAAATACCGTACATAATAGCAGGTTTATTTGGCTAGCCTGCCATTTTTGCACTTCAAATTCTGATGGCATAATGATTGACTAATTGAACCTAGAAAATAAGAAAATAAATATTATGGGCAAGATAATCGGTATTGATTTAGGTACAACAAACAGTTGTGTTTCTGTAATGGAGGGTAACGAACCAGTCGTAATTGCTAACGAAGAAGGGAGAAGAACTACCCCATCCATCGTAGGCTTTTTAAAGAATGGTGAACGTAAAGTAGGTGATGCGGCAAAACGTCAGGCTATTACTAATCCTCAAAACACAATCGCTTCTGTAAAGCGTTTTATGGGTCGTCGTTTTGACGAAGTAACTGAAGAAATCAGTCATTGGGGATATAAAGTAGTAAAGGGTGACAATAACACAGTTCGTGTTGATATTGATGGACGCCTTTATACACCACAAGAAATCTCTGCAATGGTTTTGCAGAAGATGAAAAAAACAGCTGAAGATTATTTAGGAGCTGAGGTGACAGATGCAGTTATTACTGTTCCTGCATACTTTAATGACGCTCAACGTCAGGCAACAAAAGAAGCTGGTGAAATTGCAGGTTTAAATGTAAAACGTATTGTTAACGAACCAACTGCTGCTGCGTTAGCATATGGTTTAGATAAGAAACATGCTGATCAAAAGATTGCGGTATTTGACCTTGGTGGTGGTACTTTCGATATTTCTGTACTTGAATTAGGTGACGGTGTATTTGAAGTAAAATCAACAAATGGTGATACGCACTTAGGTGGTGATGACTTTGATAAGGTAATCATGGATTGGTTAGCTGCTGATTTCAAAGCTGAAGAAAACATCGATTTACGTAAGGATCCAATGGCTTTACAACGTTTGAAAGAAGCATCTGAAAAGGCTAAAGTCGAATTGAGTTCTTCTGCTGAAACAGAAATTAACCTTCCGTATATAACTGCTGTTGACGGTGTTCCAAAACACTTAGTCAAGAAATTGACTCGTGCTAAATTCGAATCATTAGCTGATGCATTATTTACACGTTGTTTGAAACCTTGTGAAGCTGCATTGAAAGATGCAGGGTACAGCATTTCTCAAATAGATGAAGTTATCTTGGTTGGTGGTAGTACACGTATCCCTAAGGTACAAGAAATAGTTGAGAAATTCTTCGGTAAAAAACCAAACAAGGGAGTTAATCCTGATGAGGTGGTTGCTGTAGGTGCTGCAATTCAAGGTGGAGTATTGACAGGAGAAGTTAAGGATGTATTGTTGTTAGATGTTACGCCACTTAGCTTGGGTATCGAAACAATGGGAGGTATCATGACTACTATGATTACTAGTAATACGACTATTCCTACAAAGAAAACAGAAGTATATTCTACTGCTAGCGATAATCAACCTGGAGTACAAATACATATTCTTCAAGGTGAAAGGCCGATGGCTAATCAAAATAAGAGTTTGGGTATGTTCAACTTAGATGGTATTCCACCAGCACCAAGAGGAGTTCCTCAAATTGAAGTAACTTTCGATATTGATGCAAATGGTATGCTTCATGTAAGTGCAAAGGATAAGGGTACTGGCAAGGAACAAAAGATTCGTATTGAAGCAGGTAGCGGATTGAGTAAGGAAGAAGTTGAAAAAATGAAGGCAGAAGCGAAGGCAAATGAAGCAAGCGACAAGGAAGCCCGTGAAAGAGTTGAAAAAATCAATGCTGCTGATAGTTTGATTTTCCAAACAGAAAAACAATTCAAGGAGTTTGGGGACAAGGTTCCTGCTGACAAGAAAGCTCCAATCGAAGCTGCTCTGGAAAAATTGAAAGAAGCACACAAGAGTCAAGATATTCCTGCAATTGATAAGGCAATGGAAGAAATGAATGCTGCTTGGACTGCTGCTAGTGAAGAATTGTACAAGGCTCAAGCTGCTGCGGGTGGTGGACAACCTCAAGATGCAGGACATCATGAAGGCGGTCATCAAGGTGGTGCAACTGAAGAAACTGTTACTGATGCTGAATTTGAAGAAGTTAAATAATCTCTTTTTTAAAGCTTAAGGGATGAGTTAATAAATAAGGAGCCTTCGCAATTTGCGAGGGCTCTTTTTTATTTATCATTACCACGAATAAGCAAAGACAATTAATAGCACTAAGAAAAAATAAAGGAAAGAAAGTGCTTTTAATTTACACACAACCTTATTATGGATATAATCAATTATAACAGAAATTCAACTGAAAATCTTCTCCCTTTTGACGGAGAAGTATTTCTGTATGAGAACTTCCTGACAGAAAATTCAGCGTTGGAATGGTATAAGGTACTCGAAGAAAAGATTGTTTGGAAACAAGAAGGAATGAAGATGTATGGTAAATTTCTTGATTTTCCTCGACTAACAGCATGGTATGGCGATGAGGGAAAGGTATATAAATACTCTGGATTAGTCAATACACCCTTGCCCTTTACAAGCGAATTGATTGAAATAAAAGAAACTATTGAAAAGAGAATGTCAGTGTCATTTAATGCAGCTTTGTTGAATCTTTATAGAGATGGAAAAGATAGTATGGGTTGGCATAGTGACGACGAAAAGGAATTAGGCAACAATCCTGTCATTGCATCTTTATCCTTTGGCGCAACAAGAACTTTTCAATTAAAACATAAAATCAATAAAGAGAAACGTACTATTCTTCTAATTAACAATAGCCTATTAATGATGCGAGGAACTACTCAACACTTTTGGCGGCATCAGATTCCAAAAACTGCACAGCAACTCAAACCAAGGATTAATATTACGTTTAGAAAGATAATTTGAGTATAGTTGTAGGTTGTAATTATTGGGTTTTATGTCAAGAATAATTCTTTTTGTTGATCAGAAGGAATCAAACAACTTTCTTGTTTGCCAAACCATTTATATCGATACTTTGCGATGAGACTATAAACAGCATCTCTAATAAATTGAGGAATAATCATCAGAAGGGGAAGTAAAAACCAACCCTTATCCAAATATTTAGCGATTTTTAGTGCAGCAGTGGATTTGATGTAAAGTCGTTTTTCATCTAGAAAAACAATTGAATTTATATCATCTTCAATAATACCGTGTTGTTTCAATAGGTCTTTTGCAATTACACTTTGCAAAGAAGCAAACTTAATTTGCTTCTTTGCATCATGCTTTATTATAAACTGTACACTATGATTGCATAGGTTACAAACGCCATCAAACAGTACAATTTTCAAATCTTAATTTTCAATTAATGTTTCTATCCCATGTTATGAA
>CANCPA010000093.1 GCA_947379895.1 Chitinophagaceae bacterium
TATGTCCGCCATCGGAACCTGAATTTGCGGTTCTTCCTCACGGGGTATTAAATAAGTACTGTATGCTCCAATCAACAAGAAGGCAATCATCAACAATATTGTCAACTTCGATTGAAGGAATGCTTTTGCGATATTACCTGAAAAACCGTTTTCCATTATGTAGTATTATTAAGTTAAAAATGTTTGAAGTAAGAGTTTTACCACAAGGCACACAAGGGGAAACACAATGCTCACAAGGGAATAAGACTATGTGTCCCTAGTAAAAAACCCTTGTGACCTTTTTGGTAAAAATCTTCTACTTCTTTAAGTTGACGGCAACACCGTTATAGAGTTTTCCTTCCGAGCTAAGAATAAATTGTTCATTCTTTTCGAGTCCGCTAATCACTTCCACATTAGCACCAATCGTTTGTCCCAATCGTACCCACCGCAATAAGGCAGTATTGTTGGCACTCACCGTAAATAATCCCGTCAGGTCATCCTTAGTGATGATGCTCGAAGTAGGCACCATAACTTTGCTCATCTCGCCTTTGTTAGTATTGGGTTTTTCCAAAGAAAGATTGGCATACATCCCCGCATACAAACCCTTCTTTTCCGCTTCAGGAATACTCACCTTAATCATATACTGCCCACCTGAATATTGTGACGATTGATTGATTTGTGTGACTGTTCCCTTGAAGGATTTGTTGGCAGATTTGATGATAACTGCTACGGTTTCTCCCGTTTTTATGGCATTGATATCTGTTTCAGGTACACTTGCACTCAATTCGTAACTATCATTTTGTTCTATTGCCACAATCGGCATTCCTGGGTTAGCGATACTTCCCGCATCCACAAATTTTTGCGTGACTGTTCCTGAAAAGGGAGCAATCAGTGTGGTATATTCCAACATAGCATTCACCTCATTACGCATTTCCTTGGCAGCATCTGCCTTTGCTTTTACCGCATTATATTGTAAAGTGGCATTGTCCAATTCTTTGGCAGAGGCACTTTGTTGTTTGTACAAAGCCGTAAAGCGGTCGTAATCTTTCTTTGCACTTGCCAAAGCCGCATTTGCTTCTGCAATCATAGCATCAGTTTGACCACGTTTTGCCATCATATCATTATTGCTGATTGTGCCGATAACCTGTCCCTTGCTTACATGGTCACCTACTTTTACGTTCAGTTTGGTGATATATCCCATTGCCCTTGTACTGATATTTGCCGTTTGTGCAGCGACAACCTGCCCACTAAAGTTGAGTGTTTCATTACCACTTCCTATTGGCATTGCCACGGTTACATTGATGGCAGAATCTTTTACGAGCGCCTCTTCCTTTTTTTCTTTTGATGAACAAGAAGTGAGTGCCATTAATCCAATCGCAATAATTGTGTGTACTGTGTTGCTTATTTTCATTGTTATATTTTAATTATGATTAAAATTGATTTAGAGTTATTAAAATGATTTGTTTAGACCTGACAGGTTTCAAAAACCTGTCAGGTCTGTTGAAACGAAACTATTTCGATGATGCTGTTAAAAACTGTTGATAAGCGGTTCCTACATTCTTATTGAATACAGCTTGTGCTAATCCGAACTTCTGTTGAGATAATTGAGTGGTTGCTTGCAACACATCTGTAGTATTGACTAAACCCTGTTCGTATCTGTTTTGCAATATCCTTAACGCCTCTTCTGCTTGATTGATACCCGATTTTTGTGTTGTGATTTCAGACGTTGCATCTGCAATGTCCCGTTTTGTCTTACTCAATTCAAGTGCACTTTCCTCTTTCTGTTGCGAAAGCTGTTCAGACAGTTTATTTCGTTCCAATGTTTGTGTAGCAATCGTATTCTTGGTACGGTATCCCTTAAAGATGTCCCATGATAATTGCGCACCAATCAGGTAGGCATTTGCTCCAAATCCTAGCATCCGACTATCATTCAATTGAAAACTTCCAAATGCATTCAACTTGGGTAACTCGCTCATCTTTGTTGATTGAATCATCAGATTAGAGGCCTCAATTGCCTTCTGCATAGCTATGAAGTCCGAACGATTCGATGCAATCATTGCAGTAGAATCTGTGTTTGCATCCATTGAATTATCAGTAACAGTATAGATAATACCCGTTGCTTGCCCCATCAATAAACTTAAATAATCGGACGCATTGCCAATATTGCTTTTTGCCTTTACCAAATTACTTTCTACCGTATTCAGTTGTACCTGTACATTTAGTAAATCTGATTTCTGCACCAACCCTTGTTTGTAATGATTATCTGTGAATAGGTAAACTGCCTTAGTGGTTTTCTTGGCGTCTTCCAAAACGCTTACAGCATTATAGGCCAATTGCAATTGCAAGTAAGCCTTCTTCACGGCAAAGGCAAGATATTCCTTAGTCCTTGTTGTTTTTAGTTGATAAATTTCCGCTTGCATCGCCGCACCTTTACGCATATACAACATATCCATATTAATCAATGGTTGTTGTACCTCAAGTTTGGTAGTGAAATCGGGTGTGCCGTTAGGATGATTCAATAGGTCTGGATTGAAGTCAGCTAGAGAGATTGATTTCTGTTGCAACTTAAACCCGAAAGCATTTAGCGGATTGTTCGTACTCATCGCCGTGTAAGAAAGTCCAACCTGTGGCAGATAGATAGCATCCGTTTGTTTGTAGTTATATGCTGCCACCTGTTCATCTAATTTGGCAAGTGTTACGGCACGATTGTTTTGTGTTGCCTTGCTGATTGCATCTGCCAATGAAAGTGGAGAAGTGTTAGTTTGTGCAAAGGAATTTGTCGCTAATAAACCAATGCTTAAGATAATTCCGAGTGAACCCATTAAATGTTTAGTAAATCCCATATCCTTATTTGTTAGGACACAAAGCTATCTGTGTGGATATGAAAGGACTGTGATAAACATCACTTTTATACCTGAATATTGTTTCTAGTGTAGGATATGTTGTGGTTTTAGGAGTAAATTCTATTGATAAAATAGACTTGTTTTATGTTGTTTAAAGTTGGGAACGGGAATACTTTTATTGTATTTGTTGTTTTTTAGTGACTGTAAATGTTGGATAAAATTAAATTTAAAAATAATTGTCTATTGGTTTGGTGGATTAATGAAATCCTTCTACTTTTGCTCCATCAAAAAAATATGCAAACAAAAAACATTATATTATCATTCACATGCCGCTACAGCTGCAGCTTTTGTTGTTGTTAATAAAGAATACACTTACGATCACAAAAATTATTTTATACTTATTTTAAAACTTGTTTATAATGTCTACTCATCAATACTCAACTCCGAAAACAACCGTTATCGGTTCTCAAACAATTTCTACAAAGATTTACAATTATGGATATTATCCTTTGCTAAAAGGAGATTTTGCCCCAATTGTGCAACTAAATAAAGATGCCTATATATCTGTGCAACATTATCTTGATTTACAACAACCACTTGTTATTGCATTTTTTTCAAGTCTGAATTCGAATGATTATTCATTTAATTCCTTAATTACCCTTCATCATCAAGTACGTCATAATGGTGGAAATCTAGTAATCATAACAAATAATACTTCAAGGAATTTCAAAAAGAAATTAAATGATTTGACTAGTCTCACCGTGTTTTACGATTACGACAATGAAATTTCAGAACAGTTTGGACTATTTGATGCTTCAAATCCTCTTAATAATTGGCTTTCAGGTATTGATGATCTCAATGCAAGCTTACCTGCTATTTATTTAATTTCGCCCGATAGGCAAATTGTCTTTCATCATGTTGATTATAACTTTAATCTTTTTGCCGGAGATACAATTTCAAAATCATTGTTAGATAACTTAAATGACGCAGTGAGCACATTGTCAACTTCTTATACTTACTTAAGTGTTTGGAGAAATAAACTAGTATCCTAATAGTAATTAATTACTATTAAAAGATATAGCTGCGTGGCCGAGTGGTACAGGTTAAGGTCTGCAAAACCTTTTACGATGGTTCGATTCCATCCGCAGCGTCGATAATCTGGCAATATTGCCACCCAAAAACATCATTTTAAAAATATAGTGAAATTTGATTTGGAAGATAAATGAAATTTTATTATTTTTGTCCACAAATTAAATAGACTATAATTTAAAAATAGTTTTTATTAATTAACACGAGAGTTTTTGTTAACCACCAGCTTATAACTCTCACATTAAAAATGTGACTACATGAATTTTTCAAAAAGGAGAATGCTCATCAGCATTCAGGTGGACTTTAATTGTAACCAATCTTCTAATCAACATTCCTGTTGTTGTTGTTGTTGCTAGTCACTATTCAGGAATTGAATCTACTCTTGATTTTATTGATTTATCGCATTTAGAATTGAAATTTATTTTTCAAAATGGATTTGGAATAGTCTAAAGGCAACTGTGTAATAACTTATACAGAAGCTGGTGGTTGGCTAATTGTATATATTACCAGTTGCTTTTAGGCTTTTCAACCATTAACTTACTAATTAATAATGTTTTATACATTGTTAAGCTAGAAATTCTTATGCTAATTCTTTACCCGTAATTAATATATTTTTTACTCAATAAGTCTATTTTAATTATAGACTTTAAATCGCTTAAACATGAATTCAACTAAAATTTACAAACAATTATTATTAGGAATCCTTGTCAATATACTGACGGTAGGGGCATTTCCACAGAATAGCAATCTGTCTCTGAATGGAAAAGTAGTAGATGCAAAATATAACCGGCCTCTTGCAGGTGCTACAGTGCATATTAAAGGCACTACACATGAAGTAAGTACAGATTTAAAGGGCTTTTTCCAATTTATTACTGGCCAAAAAGTACCTGTGACTTATATCGTTAGTTTTATAGGATATGAAACAGAAGAAGTTTTGGTTTCAGAAGCAAAGCCAATTACAATTACACTTAAGGAAGGAACTACGCAATTAAACGATGTAGTTGTTATTGGTTATGGCACTCAAAAAAGAAAAGATGTAACAGGTTCATTAGCATCAGTTCCAAAGGAAGCCTTTAATAGAACAACTCCTTCGTTTGATAATTTACTTCAAGGGGCAGTTGCAGGTGTAAATGTAACTTCAAGTTCAGGGCAGCCAGGTGCAACAGCAAATATCAGAATCCGTGGAGGTAACTCTTTAAGTTTTGGTAATGATCCCTTATATGTTATCGATGGATTTTTACAATATAATGATAATAGATTAACAAATGGTGGGGGGGTTACAGGTGTATCTACAAACGCATTATCCACAATCAATCCAAGTGATATTGAATCTATTGACATTTTAAAAGATGCTGCAGCAACTGCAATTTATGGTAGCCGTGGTGCAAATGGAGTTGTAATTATTACTACAAAAAAAGGAGTGAAGGGATCTGACAATGTTTCTTATAGTGCTTCATATGGTACTCAAAATGTGGACAAACGTGTCAACGTTCTGAATGGTCCACAATGGGCTAGTTATTATGATGACTTAGTTGCAGCAACTCCAACTTTAAAGGGTCCTGCACAACGAATTATCGACTCTTTGGGCGGTCAATTAACTGGTTTTCCAGCAGTATCTACTGATTGGGCAGGTGCAGCTATTAAATCTAACTCAGTTCAAAATCATCAATTGTCAATTTATGGAGGAGATGAAAAGTCGAGATATTCATTAGCAGGAAATTATTTCAATCAAGATGGTATTGTATTGGGAACAAATTTTCAAAGACTGACATCAAGATTAAATTATGAGAGAAATGTGTCATCTCGATTAAAAGTTAATTCTAGTTTTTTTGCTAGTAGTTCGAATGAGAATAAGTTGACAGGAACATCGTTTGGCGATAATACAAGTTATGGAAATGCTTTTTCATCTTTGTATTTTTCAAATCCTCTTCAGCAGAATAAAAATGCAAATGGAACCTATTTTTCTGCTTTTCAACCTGCTGTTAATGGTACCTCTATCGTAAATAATGGTTTAACAACTACAGATAATCCAATCTTTGATATTGAGAACACTATTAACAATACCAAAATAAATCGTGTTCTTGGAAATCTTTCTGCAGAATTTAAGTTACTTGATGGATTAACCTTTAAAACGACTTTAGGGGCAGATGTTTTAAGTACAAAGCTTAATTATTTTGCACCTTCAACTACAACAGCCGGAAATGGTGCAGGTGCATTAGCGGGTGCTGCATCAGTTGGTAATATCAATTATTATAATTGGTTAAACGAAAATACCTTAACCTATGATTTTAAGCTTCAGGAAAAACATTTCTTCAATGTTGTAGCAGGTTTTACCACATCTAGCGAAAAATATGAATTTACAAGTGCTTATGGACAAACTTCTAGTTCAGACATTGTTACTTACAACAACTTATCATATTTCGGCCAACCTAACAAGGCAATTGCTTCAAGTGAATTTGCTGGTACTAGAAACTCTTGGTTAGGCCGTGTTGCTTATTCGTTCGATCACAAATATAACCTCTCTTTGTCTGGGAGAGCTGATGGTTCGTCTAATTTAGGTGCAAATAATAAATGGGGTTTCTTTCCTGCCGTAGGATTCTCTTGGAATGCATCTGACGAGAAATTCTTGAAACAATACAACAAAACGCTGAGTTATCTTAAACTACGGCTAACTGCGGGTAGTACAGGTAATGCAAATATTCCTGCATACAGTTCTTTAGCAACTATAAATTCTAATGGTTACTATTTTGGTAGTCCACTTTCTGCAGTAGTAGGACTTTCGCCTACACAGCCTTCAAACAAAGATTTGAAATGGGAAACTACCACTCAATATAATGCAGGTATTGATGCGGGTTTCTTAAAAAATAAAATTAATCTTACTGCTGATATTTATTACAAGAGAACTACAGATTTATTCTTTAGTGGAGCAGGTCTAATTCCACTTTCCTCTGGTTATGCGACCACAGTAAATGAAAATATTGGGAGTTTAGAAAATAAGGGTATTGAGTTGTCTTTGACAACTGAGAATATTAAAACTAAATACTTTACTTGGAAATCAACTTTCATTTATGCAACAAATGCAAGTAAAGTATTAAGTCTTGGGCCAATTACTTCGTTCCAACCTACACCGCCTACAGGTCAAATAGCTCAGGAAATAATCAAAGTTGGGGAGCCGGTTGGAACATTTTGGGGATATAGCACTGCAGGTTTATTATCAACTGCGGATGCATACGGGACAAATGGAACTAGTCCTGCTCCTAAATTGTCTGGTGTTTCACAGGTAACAGGAGATAGAAAATATGTTCATGCAAATGGTCAAACTGGCCCAAATATTACATTGGCGGATAAGCATAGTCTTGGAAGCGCACAGGCAAAATTCACAGCAAGTTTAGGCAATACATTCAATTACAAGCAATTTGATTTGTCTATTTTCTTTCAGGGCTCATTTGGAAATAAAATCTTCAATTTGTTAGAACAACAACTTGAAAAGACAAACGTTCTTCAAAATGTTTCGGCTAATGTTTTAAATAGATGGGACTCAATAAAGAATCCAACAGGAACATTCCAAAAGCTAACTAATGCCCCTGTAATGCAGGTACAAGATACATATGTCGAAGATGGTTCTTATATCCGTTTAAAAACTGTGACTCTTGGTTATAACTTCCCTCAAGCAATTGCTAGCAAGGTTTGGGCTAAGCAAATTCGTATCTATGCAACTGCTCAAAATTTGTTGACCATTACTAAGTATACCGGAACTGATCCTGAATCGAATTTCTACGATCAAAATAACCTGACACCCGGCATCGATTATGGTGTTTACCCTAGGTATAAGTCGTTCTTAGTAGGTTTAAACGTAACATTTTAAAAAAATATCTTCAACCCTTTAAGTCTAGATAGAGATTATCATTAAATCATTCAAATCACTCAAATCATCATTACAATGAATAAAATAATAGTAGCACTTGCAATGAGTGTATCAAGCATAACCTTGTTTTCATCTTGCAATAAATTAGATGAAAACCCAAAAGGAGTTTTAACAGAAGTTAATTTTTATAAAACACAAAATGATGCTGTGGCTGCTGTATCGTCTGTTTACAGTACTTTAACTACAGATGTGTTGAATGACTTCCCACTATATGGGCGACAATTAAATTTGATAGTTGATAATCCAAGTGATAATCAAGTATACAGTCCTTCAAATACAAATCCTGATGTAAGGGCATTGGGAACTGCCACTTATGTGAGTGCAAATGGTAGAATTCAAAAAATATATGCACAATTATATTGGGGTATTAATAAAGCAAATATTGCTATCGACAAAATAGCTAAAATACCAGGAACTGCTTTTCAAAATCCTGCAAACCCACAAGCAAACCTTATTAATGAGGCAAAGTTTATCAGGGCTTTAGATTATTTTAATTTAGTGCGTCTTTTCGGTCCTGTTTCTTTGGTATTACATGATGTTTATTCCTTGAGCCCAAATGCTGTTAATATCCCTAGATCATCTAGAGATTCAGTATATGCTCAAATTATTGCGGATTTAAATGCAGCTACTGCTTTGCCAACAAGCTATACTGGTTCAAATGTTGGTAGAGTTACATCAGGTGCAGCACATGCTTTGTTGGCAAAAGTTTATGTAACACGTCAAAATTGGGCAGCAGCTAAAATTGAACTTGAAAAAGTCATTACTGCAGGTACTGCAGGATTTACCAATACAACTACAGGGAATTATGGATATGATTTATTTGCAAATTTCAAAGATGCATTTCAAGCTGCAACGAAGAATGGTAAAGAACATATTTTCTCTGCTCAATTCAACGGAACGTCTGGTGGGTTTACAAGTACTAACACACTTAGTTCTTTTTCATGGACTACCTCTCAGTTTTTAGCCGATCAGCCTGCTGATTCTACAGTAGTTGAAAATGTATTTAGCTTGAATGACGAACGAAGAAGTGCAACATTTTATGATTCTCTATATAATACTTCTACTAACACTACGGCATATTGGGGAAAAGCAGCTTCAGGAAAACATAATAATTATCAATTTTTTAAATTCGTAGATCAATCTAAAGGTTATGGAAGTGCATTGCAAACTACACAAGCTGCAAATAGTACCATTAACTTTCCTGTATTACGTTATTCAGATGTGTTACTATTATATGCAGAAGTTTTAAGTCAATTAAATGGCGGTCCTACGGCAGATGCAGTGAATGCGCTCAATATAGTTCGGGGGCGTGCATATAATCCTGTGACCAATTTGGTAAGAAATGGAGATTATTCTTCTCATAACTATTCAGGAAATGGAAACTATAAAGACCATACTTCCGATTTGACTGTCGGTCTATTTACTAGTGAAACACAGTTTTTGGATTCAGTATTTACAGAAAGAAGAAGAGAGTTTATTCAAGAAGCTCAACGGTGGTTTGATTTAGTAAGAAGAACAGACTATGGTCCAGGTCAATATTATTTGAAATCAATTCAAAGTATGTACAACTATGGTAAGCCTACCTATAAGACTGGAGTTACGTTAAGAGATACAATTTTTCCAATTCCTGATGTTGAATTACAAAGCAACCCAAATATTCGTCAAAATGCAGGATGGTAATTTCTATTGCAGGTTACAGGTTTCAGGTTGCAAGTTTCTAGCAACAAGTAACTTGTAACCTGAAACCTGTAACTATTTTAAAACATTAATAAAAAAAATATGAAACATTTATTCAAAAACAAATTTGCCCAATTTACCCTAACCGGATTATTGGCACTGGGAACATCTGCACTCTATTCGCAACAGCCTTACGAGTTTAAGGGTGTAATTGGAAAAACCTTGAAAGACTCAAAGGAATATTGGCCCGAACCTGTGAAAGCGCCGAAGGGTGCGCCAAACGTAATCTGGATATTGTTGGATGATGTTGGTTATGGTGCAACAAGCACTTTTGGTGGTCAGATTCAGACACCTACTTTCGATAGTCTCGCCAACAATGGTTTGCGTTATACTAATTTTCATACTTGTGCCATTTGTGCCCCTACACGTGCTGCATTGTTGACCGGGCGTAATAGTGGTGCCGTTCACGAAAGTGGTTTCTCACATACCATCATGTCTGCTGGATTCCCAGGTTGGGATGGTCGTGTTCCTTCAACTGCAGGAACTGTTGCAGAAGTATTGAGAGCGAATGGTTACAACACTTTTGCCGTTGGTAAATATGGGATTACTCCAGATGAGGAGGCTACCGATGCGGGGCCTTTCGATCATTGGCCTACTGGAAAGGGTTTCGACCATTTCTTTGGGTTCTTAGGTTCTCAAACCGATCAATACAAACCTGATTTGGTAGAAGACCAAGCCCACATTAAACCTGATGGGAGGCATTTGAGTGAGCAAATCACAGATAAGGCAATCAGCTATATTGACCGACAACATAAAGTAGCACCAAACAAACCATTCTTCTTGTATTATTCTCCCGGTGCCGTTCATGCACCACATCAGGTTACTGCAGAATGGAGCGATTTGTACAAAGGAAAGTTTGATGCAGGTTGGGATGTATATCGTGAACAGGTTTTTGAGAATCAAAAAAAAATGGGTGTAATTCCTTCAAATGCAGTTTTGCCGGCGCGTAATCCTTACATCAAAGAATGGAAATCTTTGCCAATTGAAGAACAAAAATTATATGCTCGATTCATGGAAGTTTATGCAGGTTATCTGACCTACACTGATCATGAAATCGGCTTACTAATCAATCATTTGAAAGAAACTAAACAATTAGACAATACTCTCATATTCGTTGTAATTGGAGATAATGGAGCAAGTAAGGAAGGCACATTTAATGGTGATATAGATCGATCAATCTTTGGCAAGCCATTGTCTGAAGCAGAGACTATTAAATACAATTTGGGGAAAATTGGGGAGATTGGAACTGCATTTGGAACAGAAACTAATTATCCTTTAGGTTGGGCACAAGCTGCAAATACCCCATTCAAGTTATGGAAACAGGATGCAAATGCTGAGGGTGGAACCCACAACCCTTTAATTTTATTTTATCCAAAAGGAATTAAGGAAAAGGGAGGCATTCGTAATCAATATGGGCATGTAATTGATTTATTACCTACTACCGTAGAATTTATCGGAGGTACCTTGCCAACTGAAATTCGCGGAATTAAGCAACAAGAAGTTCAAGGCACATCATTGGTCTATTCCTTTGATGATGCAAAAGCTTTGAATCGTCATACTCTTCAGCATTATTACATTTTTGGAAATAGAGCTATTTATAAAGATGGATGGAAGGCTGCAGCTGCACATCATCCTGATTTTATCGACTTTGCCTTAGCACAAACAGAACACAAGCCGATACCAAAAAGTGATTTCAACAAGGATGTTTGGGAACTGTATAATCTGAATGAAGATTTTACAGAAAACAATGATTTAGCAGCAAAATACCCCGAAAAATTGGCTGAATTAAAGAAGGTCTTCGACGAACAAGCTAAGAAAAACAACATCTATCCATTAATAGATTGGGAAGATATTTTCAATGGAAGAGTCCATAATACTAAAGGGATTCTCTCTATTCCTGGAATAGGAGAGAAGAAGTAAATATCAATTCGTTATTTTTTGTTTTTTTCACCTACATAAGCCGCATCCAAACAAGCATTGTACAGGGGTATTTTAAAATGGTTGTCAATAATATGTTGATTACATAAAGTTGACAACCACTTTTACAAATTTATCAATCTGAATTTTAAAGATGGTTATATATCAATTGTTCTTTTTTTTGAGATTATAGAAGCCACAACCAAATTAACATCCCTTTCCTTTATCTAGAAACCGGTTGTCAACTTATGCTTCAACACATATAGTTGACAACCTATTAAGTAAAGGATCATTAAATTAAAGTTGAATGATGGTAAAGTAAGTATATGGGTTTGCGTATTGAAAGGCTAAATAGGTCTTTCCTTTCAGAGGAATTAAAGCATTCATAGCAAAAATTCATTCATTAATACAATGAAAAATAGTGTTTGCACCAATCAAGACGCTTTGAACAAAGCAAATAAGAGTATTTGTACCATTCAAGGTAAAGGGATTATAGCAAATAAGAGTGTTTGTACCATTCAAGGTAAAGGGATTGTAGCAAATAGGAGTATTTGTGCCATTCAAGGAAAAGGGATTAAAGCAAATAAGAGTATTTGTACCATTCAAGGAAAAGGAATTACAGCAAATAAGATTATTTGTACCAATCGGGAGTTCGGTATTGGTGCAAATCAAAATATTAGCTAATTGGATGTAATTATTAACTAAGAAAATACTAATAAGTAGGTAGGAACAAAATTGATTGAATAAAATTTATACATATAAAATGAATAAATCAATAGTTGGATTTGCAATTACGCCCTTAATATTGGGTTCATTGCATTTGAATGCACAAGAACATCCAAAAGCAGCGACTTCATTTACTCAAAAGGCTAATGAACAAGTTTATAAGACTCTTGACTTCTCTGATAATCGGGATTTCGAAGATGCAAAAAGAGGTTTCATCGCTACTGTGGATAGTGGTTTAGTATATAATGAACAAGGCAGAATCGTAGTTCGGGAATCTGATTATGACTTCATTAAAGGGAAGTCACCCGCTTCTGTTAATCCTGCTTTGTGGCGGCATGCACAAATTAATGACCTGAATGGACTATTCAAGATTACAGAAGGAGTGTATCAGGTTCGTTCAATTGATATAGCCAACATTGGTTTCATCCAAACTAAAAATGGATATATAGTTGTTGACCCTTTAACTAATTCTAGTGCCTCTAAAGCTGCCTATGATTTGGTAAAGAAACATGTGGGCAACAAGCCTGTTTTGGCAGTTATCACCACACATAGTCATGGCGACCATTATGGTGGAATTGAAGGCGTGGCATCGAAAGAAGATATTGCATCAGGCAAAATAAAATACATCACACCAATAGGATTCTATGAAGAATCAATCAGTGAAAATGTGTTATTAGGCAATGCCATGTCGAGAAGAGCGGCTTATCAATTTGGGGCAGCATTACCTAAGAATGAATTTGGACAAATAGATGTGGGATTAGGAAAAGCATTTTTAGGAGGTGGCAAATCTTCTTTGATTCAACCAAATGTGCAAATCAGCAAGACCAATGAAACTCTCCATATTGATGGCATTGATGTCGTATTTCAATTGACTCCCAATAGTGAAGCACCTGCAGAATTGACGTTCTTCCTTCCGCAGAAAAAAGTGTTCTTTGGAGCAGAGATTGTTTCCCATACCCTCCATAATGTGTTGACTCCGAGGGGGGCAAAGACACGAGACACAAAGGCGTGGGCACATTATATTGATGAAGCAATAGATATTTTTGGTGATAATACCAACTTTGTAGTGCCTTCACATACATGGCCTGTTTATGGGCATGACCGTAGCATTGATTTCTTGGAAAAACAAAGGGATTTATATAAATACATCCATGACCAAACCGTTCATTTAGCTAATAAGGGTTATAAAAAGGAAGAGATTGCCGAAACTATCAAACTACCTAATGAATTGGCAAGAGAGTGGAGCAATCAAGATTTCTATGGAACTATCAAGCACAATTCAAAGGCTGTTTACCAATTTTATTTAGGTTGGTGGGATGGCAATCCTGCAGAATATAATCCGTTGCCACAGGTTGATGAAGCAAAGAAATATGTAGAATGGTTGGGTGGTGAAGAGGCGGTCATTAAGAAAGCAAAAGATAGTTACGATAAAGGGGAATACAGATGGGTGGCATCAGTACTAAAGCATGTAGTGTTTGCGAATCCAAATAATCAAGCAGCCAAGAATTTACAAGCTGATGCTTTCGAGCAATTAGGGTATCAAGCAGAGTCGGGTATTTGGAGGGATTTATACCTTACAGGAGCAAAAGAATTGCGTGAGGGAACCCCTGTAGCCAAGAGTATCATTCCTGCTAGAGGTTTAAGCAACTTAACTCCAGAAGCAATATTCGATTATATGTCGATAGAATTAAACGGTCCTAAAGCTGCGGGAAAAGAATTGGCACTACGCTTTATCTTCCCTGACTTGAATAAAAATATCTTGGTATATCTGAAAAATGGGGTATTGCATCAGAGTGGAAACAAACCAAATGTATCGACAGATTTTACCCTGACAATTCCGAGTGCAAAATTTGCAGAGCTGTTATTGAATCCTGATAAGGGAAGAGAAATACTATTTTCTGAAGGAGTCAAGTTCGAGGGAAATCCATTTAAGTTTAAGGAATTGGGAAGTTATACGGAACACTTTAATCCAAATTGGAATGTGGTGACGCCAAATAAGATTGTTGATTAGTGTAGTTTAAAATGAATTATTTATTGAATAGCTGAACTCATTCTGCCATTAAAGTCTACAAAAATAATAGATAATAAAAACAAATAAAATGATAAAAAAAGTAATCACCGCATCAGCCTTCCTGTTGGCAGGCGCAAGTGCAATAAATGCACAAACACCCGAATATAAAGGGGTAATCGGAACGACCTTAAAGGAGTCAAAAGAGTATTGGCCTGAGCCCGTAAAAGCACCGAAAGGAGCACCAAACGTTGTTTGGATTTTATTGGATGACGTTGGCTTTGGAGCAACTTCTACATTTGGAGGTCAAATTCAGACACCCACTTTTGATAGTCTAGCAAATAATGGCTTGCGTTATACCAATTTCCATACCTGCGCTATCTGTGCCCCTACTCGTGCAGCTTTATTAACAGGTCGTAATAGTGGTTCAGTACATGAGAGTGGCTTTTCTCATTTAGCAGCGTCGGCTGGTTTTCCTGGTTGGGATGGTCGTGTTCCTTCCACTGCAGGAACAATAGCAGAAGTACTTCGTGAAAATGGATATAACACTTTTGCAGTTGGTAAATATGGCATCACTCCCGATGAAGATGCCACCGATGCAGGTCCATTTGATTATTGGCCTACAGAAAAAGGCTTCGACCATTTCTTCGGTTTCTTAGGTTCACAAACCGACCAATACAAACCAGATTTAGTGGAAGACCAAGCGCATGTAAAGCCTGACGGAAGACATTTGAATGAGCAGATTACAGACAAGGCAATCAGTTATATTGACCGTCAAAAGAAGGCTGCACCAAATAAGCCTTTCTTCTTGTATTATTCTCCCGGGGCAGTTCATGCACCGCATCAAGTTACAGCTGAATGGAGTAATTTGTATAAAGGAAAGTTTGATTCAGGATGGGATGCCTATCGTCAACAAGTATTTGAAAGCCAAAAAAAGTTAGGTGTAATACCTGCAAATGGTGTGTTACCTCCACGTAATCCGGATATCAAGGCTTGGGAAACATTGACTGCTAATGATAAGAAACTCTATGCCCGTTTCATGGAAGTTTATGCAGGTTACTTGACTTACACAGACCATGAAGTTGGTTTGTTAATCAATCATTTAAAAGAAATTCATCAATTAGACAATACCTTAATTTTCGTAGTAATCGGTGATAATGGAGCAAGTAAAGAAGGTACATACAACGGTGTGGTTGAACGTTCTGCATTTGGAAAACAAGTAAGTGAACAACAACATATTCAAGAAAACCTAGACAGGATTGGTGAAATAGGAACAGCTTTAGGAGCCGAAACCAATTATCCTTTGGGTTGGGCACAGGCTGCTAACACGCCATTCAAATTTTGGAAACAAGATGCGAATGCAGAGGGTGGTACACACAATCCATTGATTGTATTTTATCCAAAAGGCATCTCTGAAAAGGGAGGTATCCGTAATCAATATGGACATGTGATTGACTTATTACCTACTACTTTGGAATATATTAGAGGAACAATTCCCACTGAAATTCGTGGCATCAAACAACAGGAAATACAAGGTACTTCTTTAGCTTATTCTATTGCTGACGCAAAAGCACCTACCCGCCACACATTGCAACACTACTACATTTTTGGTAATCGCTCCATCTATAAGGATGGTTGGAAAGCGGAAGCGGCACACCATCCTGACTTTATTGATTTTGCAAAATACCAATTGGCAGGTCATCCTGTTCCTGATGGAGATTTTGAAAAAGATGTTTGGGAATTATATAATCTGAACGAGGACTTCAACGAAAACATAAACTTGGCAGCTAAGTACCCTAAGAAATTAGCTGAACTTAAGAAAGTCTTCGACGAACAGGCGAAGAAGAATAATATTTATCCATTCATTGATTGGGCAGATGTATTCAAAGGAAGAACCTTGAAAAAAGGGACTGACCCGAAGATAATCCAACAGTTAAAGGATAGAAAATAATCACTTTAAATTAATTAACACATGATTACTCTTGAAGACATCATCATTTTGACAAAGAAAATTATAGTTGGCATCATTGCCTTTATTATTCCATTAGCCATTTTAATTAGTGGTTTATATGGGATTAAAGAATTGATTAACAGATAGGAAGGCGTAAAGAATTAGGTAAATGGTAAAAGGTAAAAGGTAAAAGGTAAAAGGTAAAAGGTTTAAGGTAAAAGGCAAAAACTTACACCTTACACCTTAAACCTTACTCCTTATACCCTAGAGCTTAAACCTATTACAAGTATTACAAACAAATCAACAAACATGGCAATTGACAACAAATTAGCAAAGAAAATAGGCAAAGACATTTTGATAAGTCTTTTTATTTATTCATTACCAGTATTGGCGTTGGTAATATGGTTTCAATATACAGGAGAAACCCCTTGGAGAAATGCTCCAAAAGCACAATCATTAACAGCTCCACACTATTTAAAAATCATTGAACCTTTCTTTAATAATTTTAAAGACTTAGGATACTATGTAATCCTTGTTGCACTAGGAATTTTAGAGTTTTTATTTGGATTGTATGATAACAAATGGACGCTCACCGAAAAGAAAATAGACATCGCATGCTTAGTGATACCTAAAGTCCTGATGCCAATAGTTACCGCTTACTTCAGCCTTCATTTATTACCTTATGTAATTCCTCATGCAAAGGATATATTCTGTTGGGTGCCTTTTTGGGGTGGTTTCTTTCTGATAGCAGTGGCAGATGATTTAACGCAATATTGGTATCATCGCATACATCATCAGTTACCGTTCCTTTGGCGTTTTCACCGTACTCACCATTCAGCACCCTATATGGGAATGGCAATGGCTAGCAGACAAAACTTCATCTATACTGTATTCTTCTCACAAATATATGTAACCTCCACACTTGTTTATTTAGGAATGGGTTATTCTGCCTTGTTTGTGACGGTAATAAAATCAATGATAACGCTGTCAGCACATTCAAGTATTGCATGGGACAAGCCATTTTATAAGTACCGGATTCTGCATCCATTTGCATGGGTTTTAGAACGATTGATTTCTACTCCTGCCACACATCATGCACATCACGCAGATACTTCAGATGATGGGGTTGGCTACTATAAAGGCAACTTTGGCAATATGTTTTTTATATGGGATGTCATCTTCAAAACGGGTATCATCACTCGTAAGTTTCCACAGACTTATGGATTAAAACACTATAAGGCAGAGGAATGGTATGCACAATTTCTATGGCCAATCTTCAAGTCAAAGAAAGAAGGTAGCGAGTTGGCAAAGAATGGACCTGAAGTAGGTGATGAAGTAGAAGAGTTTGGAGGAGAGTGGAGAGTGGCTTAGGAAGTTTTAAGTTGTAGGTTTTAAGTAGTAGGTATTAAGTAATTTGGAATATCAAATTCATCATTAAATTACTTTCAGAAGAATAAGAGACAACTCATTTATTTTCTTAAATCCTCGGTCTGCGGAAATAAGGGTATAGCCCTCTATAATGGCAGTTGCAGCAATTATAGCATCAGGAAGTTTTATCTGATACAATTGTTTGAGAAGAATAGTTCTTTTTTTAATAAGGTTTGAAAATGGAATAATAGTACAATAATCAAGGGCTAATTGTCGTGTTTGTAATTCAGCATCTTCAATATTTGTTTGACCCAAAATTTCAATTTCTGTAACAAAGGAAATAAATGGAGAAGATAGTACATACTGTTTTATAAACTCACTACCATACAGGGCATAAATTAAAATATTGGTATCAATCATGTAGGGATTATCGTTCATTTCTTACTTTTTTTTGGTAAGCAAGTCCATCACCAATATTAGGGAGCTTACCAAAGAAATCTGATAACGCTATTTTCTTTTTACTTTCTGGTTTAATATGCTTTAAGAGTTTTTTGACTTGTTCAGGAGATGTACTCTTTGTTATTTCGATGACCATTTTATTGCTTTTTGTAAATATAGAGGTTATTGTTGAGTTGGAAATTATTCATAAGTCAAAAATTAATTATTCAATTCGTTTACTCACTTCCCAATCTTTAAAATCAGTTTGGGAGCAAAACAAATAAATATGTATAGAAAGTTAATCACGGCTTCAGCTTTTGTTCTCGCTGGGGCGACCGCAGTGAATGCACAATCAAGAGAACCGTTTTATGGAGTGGTTGGTAAGACCTCTGCCGACTCGAAAGAGTGGTATCCTTCTGTTCCTAAAGCGCCGAAGGGTGCGCCAAATGTGGTTTGGATACTTTTGGATGATGTTGGATATGGTGCTACTAGTACATTCGGCGGCTTAATCAATACCCCGACCTTCGATAGCCTTGCAAACAATGGGTTGAAATATACCAACTTTCATACTTGTGCTATTTGCGCACCTACCCGTTCAGCCTTGTTAACAGGTCGCAATAGTCATTCTGTTCACATGGGAGGCTTTGCCCATACTGTTATGTCTGCAGGGTATCCTGGTTATGATGGTCGTATTCCATCTACCAAAGGAACAATTGCAGAAATATTAAGAGACAATGGTTACAACACCTTTGAAGTTGGTAAATATGGATTGACTCCTGATGAAGATGCCACAGATGCAGGACCTTTCGACCGTTGGCCAAGTGGAAAAGGTTTCGAACATTTCTTTGGGTTCTTAGGTTCTCAAACCGACCAATACAAACCTGATTTGGTGGAAGATAATTCTCATATCAAACCTGATGGTCGTCACTTTAGCGAACAATTGACAGATAAGGCAATCAGTTATATCTCCAAACAAAAGGCTGCTGCCCCCGACAAACCTTTCTTCCTTTATTATGCACCTGCGGCAGTTCATGCACCACATCAGGTTGCGAAGGAATGGAGTGATTTGTACAAGGGCAAGTTTGATGAAGGATGGGATATTTATCGTGAGAAAGTTTTTGAAAATCAAAAGCGTTTGGGTGTGATACCCAAAGATGCTGTATTGCCTGCCCGTAATCCACGTATTAAGGAATGGAATAGTCTTCCTGATGATGAAAAGAAATTGTACGAACGTTTCATGGAAGTATATGCAGGTTACCTGACCTATACCGACTATCAAGTTGGCCGTGTCATCAACTATTTGAAGGAAATTAATCAATTGGATAATACCTTAGTGTTGGTCATGATTGGAGATAACGGTGCAAGTAAAGAAGGTACCGTTCATGGTTTTATCAATGGAAAGAAGAATAACCCATCTACGTCGAAAGAAGAGGATTATATTAAAAAGAATATTGAAGAAATAGGAGAGATTGGGACGCCTGAAGGTTCTGCGAACTACCCACTCGGTTGGGCACAGGCCTGTAACACTCCCTTTAAGTTTTGGAAACA
>CANCPA010000094.1 GCA_947379895.1 Chitinophagaceae bacterium
ACTGTTTGAAAATTTTGTCTTCTCATTTTATTTTTTTTGATTAGTTCAGAAACAATTTTTTATCACTGTATCACTATAAATACTTAGACTAAACTTGCAGTCATCTGTAATAAACGCACGTTTGTAGAATCCAGTTAGTTTTCATACCCTACTTCTGCGTCTGCTCTTTAGCGAATGTAGGGGATTATTTAATATCGACATTTCTAATTGCATCGTTGATAATGTATTATCGAAACAAAGAATCAATTTACATTTCACAAACATTCATTTTTATAATCAATTGATTGAAAATATATTAATGATTTCAAGAACTCACGATATTTATATTAAAGAGAAATCAATTTAAGTTTATTTGATTACCTTGAAGATAATAGACTACGAATTGATGTACTTTCTAATAGTAGTAAAGTATTTTATAAAAGAAAAAGCTTTTACTAACGACATAAATAATGATGAATACCCTAAGTATTTCATCCATATTACCTATAAAATTAAATCTTATGAACATATTATTAGACCTGAAAAAAGCGGAAGAAATTGCTCAATCCTATCAATACCTAATCGAGCAGAAATTAGAATTATCACCCTATGATAATGCCGTAGTCCATTCCATCGAACCAACATTGGTAAAGGATTCAGATTATAAAATCATGGTTAAAGCGGCTTTTGTTATTCCGCCAATGATGCCTGAATTAACTCAAGAGCCTGAATATAGACAGGTTGAAATTGACTTATTCGACGTGATTTTCATTAAAAGATTACCGATACTTTTCGATATTGACGATATATTACTTGCAAAGAATTGATAATTTTCTCGCCGACTTAAAACGATAATAACAAAATTTCACACAGATGTGAGCTAGTGAGCCGAAATTCTTAACCGAAAAAAACACAAATGTGTACACAGAATTTAATTTTTCAATATTTTAATCATTATGGGAAACAAGGATAAAAGATTTACTAAGCTTCAAGCCATAAATTTATTTAATTCTTTTCAGTACTTAATTGGAATGGAATTGCCTTATGAATATGACCCTGTATATATTCATCACTTACAAGTTGTTCAAGTCAGTAAAGGTGAATTTGATGTTGTATTGGTTTCAGGATTTACAACTATTCCTGAATATATTTGGGATGACATTAGACCTGTAACCAATATGTACTTGATGGACTATTTGAACTTGATGAAGATTGGGATTAATCCAACAAATTAATATCTCTATTTCAAATTAAAGTATCCTTTAAATCGCAATTTAAGCTTTAAATTTGCCCTGTACTGCTCTGTACTACCTTGCCATTAGGGTGGAATATAAGAGGCCTTTTTGGTCTTATATGCTTATTGTTATGTACCTTATTGTGTGCATAATCCTTCATCATCTAATAGTTATTCATTCAGTCAGGCCACAAGAATTAATTTTAATAATGGCATATCCCAAAATGTATGTCTTCGAATATATCCACAACTTTTTTCCTATTATTCGGTGTTGCTAACATTAATAACCCATCGTGACATCTTATTGCATATTCAGGATTTATAGCTTCTCTGTAGCCTGAAATTATTCTTTCCTCAGCTTGGCACATCTCAAAGTAAATCTTATCTGAAGTGGTTTTGGATGCAATTTTGTTGGCAATTTGTTCAGGGTATCCACAATCCAAAAATACTTGCTTTGCTTTCGTCTTCGACAATTTATAATTATTTAGAGTTGAATTATACAGAACTTTTGCTTTATCCCTACTTATTCCTTTGGCTAGCATAAGATTTTGATAAACTTCCATTCCAATATTTGTTTCAAATATCCTATCCACAATTTGGGCATTGGCACTCCTTATGTCCAAATCAAGCATCTTATATGGTGTACATTTTCTAAGTGACTTCGTAACCTTTGTCGCAACATTATACTCACGATTATGTTTCCGAGAGTACTTAAAGCCAGCCATGTGACCAGCTACAATCAAGGATGCCATCCCTAATAAATAATATTTATGATATTCTTTCTGTTTCTCCATGCTGTAATCAATATGATTCAGTTTAGATTTTATATCAAAATTGTTATCCCATTTTCCTAATAAATTGATTTGTTTGTCTAACCTGATACTTAGTATCTCTTTCTGTTCATCGGTAGGAATGAATGATAATTGGGATACTACTCTCTCAAAGGTATGCTTAAAATAGCTCCTTATTGCTCTATTGTACATCTTATCATTCAATGAAATATCTCTTGTTTCTATCTGCATTGTTACTGTTTCAATTGGTTGCTCTGTAATGGTAGCAATACATTTCAAGTAATGTTCCTTTATCTTAACACTAAGTACGTTTTCAATTTCCATCTTTTGGAGTGTAATTTCATCCAATTCATTTTTTTTAACTAAATTAATAACATGAAAGGTGTTAATCAATATTATGGCATTTCTAAAGGTTTGATTTTGATTTGAACCTGCAAAATTGTGACTAATTGCGCCACCATTTATTGCAAGTGTTTTTAGCCTGTCAGATACTTGGTACTTCGAAATTTTATCCATCTCACTTGATGGTGAGGGCTTTTCTTCAAGCATCTGGTAAATATCTCTTTTCATATTTTCATTAGGAGTTTGCTGTGGTTCGGTAGCAATATTTACATCAATGAATGTTTTTAGAATTTGAATTAAATCCTCGTATCTGTCAGTATTCAAAAGTTTATCATTCAGCCAAGTATTTTCACATTCCTTAGCAATATAAGCACAAGCATACAGCATTACCAGCCTTTCACTGAATCCATTGTAATCTGGATTGTTTCCACCTATATTCATGAACACGAATTCAGTAAACCTACATAATTCATATTCATCCATTGTTAGAAGACATTGTATCTTTTCAGGTAAACTTATGCCTGTTGGCGTTAATCGAGCATCTTCGATATATTCACTAACAGGGGCGAATCCAAAGGCTTTTAAGTTATCGGAAAGCATTTCTATAGAACTATAAGTTTGATGCCTTAGAATGGAGGGTAAATGCTTATTTATAACTAGCGTATGATTGACCTTTCCGTCAGTCATTGTATCTTGAGATGGAAAAACAAGGTCATTTTTAATTTGGCTAATGACAAGGTCTTCATCGAATGGAATATCTTCTATTGAATTATTATAAAAAATTGCTGCATTTAAGACCTTACCTCTCAATCGACCATACGCTTGAACTATATCATTTACATACCTTGTTTCCACTTGAGTATTTTCATTGGTTAATATAGCAACACTTGCGTCAAAAGTGATGTCATAACCCGTAAGAAATTTGGTAGATAAAATGTATAAGTCTTTTCCTAACTCCAACTTATTGGTCAGGTTCGTATTAGTTGAATCAATAAAAGTGGCAATTTTCTTTTCAAGATGTTTTCCAACTAGTGGTTGAATGTTTAAGTCATGGTTCAGGAAGAAACGCTTATAGACGTTTTCATCATTAGAGAATAGCACCACTTTATTACCATTCGCAATTTCATTCAGAACCCATTGCTCATAATTTCTGTGATTGTAGATAGTTATTGGCTTCGTAGGTGAGATTCTTCTCTTGATACTAATTACCTCTAATCTTTCGATGATGTGCTTAGGTATGTCCAAATTCTTATGAACTGGAGTTGCAGTACTGAGGGTAAAGTGATTCTCCCAATTGGTAAACACTTCATGATTGAACTCAGCCAACGATTTTCGGTAATCGGTTTCGGCTGCCATGTGGCTTTCATCAACAAAAAGTGGAATCTTCTTAACTTCAATGAAAAGCTCACTGTTACATTTCTTCAATGCCATGATTTGGTCTGGAGTGGTGTTAAGGATAAAGTGTTCTTCATTGCGTATCTTTTTACTCACATCTTTCCAAGAGTGCTTACTGTTCTCATAAATGAACAGATTATGATACGTATCACATTGACTTTCCTTATCGGCAATCATCCCAACTAATGGGCTGACAACGATAATTGTTTGGTCAGTAATTGATAAAATAGCGGAAGTTCCACCAATTCCAGTACTGCCTTTAATTATTAGTTTGTTAGTTTTAAAATCAGTTACAACTGATAATGCTGTTTTGTCGTTCTTGATGTAATCATCAATAAAATAGGTTTTCACCTTGAATGCTGCTTTATTCGGTTCACAGCCGCTTGGGTCGTGATTTATTATAGGAGTCACTGCTTCTCTGGGAAGCAGCGGCGGAACTAGCTAAGTTCCACCCCCAGACATCACTATTACTAGTAATATATGCAAATATACGAATATAAATAACAAGTGTCAAGTGAAATTTTAAAGTATTTTCAAACTAAATAGACTATTTTTCTACCTAAACTTTACAGAATTTTAATTAGTTGATTTTTCCCGAAATACAATAGGGGAAATTGACTAAAAACCTACATTTTAGCTGTAAAAACAACGATTTTAGCACTAAAATGAAAGTTAGCATTGGTGAAAGTATATTAAATAGAAATGGTCTAATGCTAAGTTTCAATAATAGATAAAATACAATATATAACAAGTATATATACCAATATTAAACTAAGAAATTTTTGATATTGCTCAACCTTTGGTGAATGCCCCTGCCCCCTGTTACCCGCCATCCCCTGACACCTGCCGCCCCCCTCTAAAACAAGCCGTTGAGTGGATGTAAATTTTCCGCTATAATTTTTCAAACAAAAAATATCGAAAGCCTGCTACTGAAAAATTATTTTTTAAAATTTTTCTGCTAAATAATTATAGAGCTATATAGTTTAATATCGTACTATAAATAGTTGTAACCTACCCCTATTTAATAGTATCGAGCACCTTTACAAACAGATTATCAACTGACAAACTCTATTTTTCTGTAAGTTTTGCGCTATTTTATGTAAGGAATGCGCTATTCAATGTAAAGATTCCGCTATTTATGTTACACAGCATTCAATTAATTTCAAAAATTCACCTTAATATTCATTCAATCCAAGCTAACTTTAGGTTTTAGATTGCTTTTAAATTTCTCAATATATGGGCTACCACATCTACAGTAAAGCTAAGTCCTAATATTTTCTTCTGTTCTGATTTCGGAATATTAGGCACACTTCCAATGTACCCATCGGGTATCGTCATAAGCCTTTCCCTTTCTAAAACAGATGGTAAACGATAGCAAGCATTTACAAAATCATAATCAGATGACTTGAAGCCCTTCTTACTATTGTATCCACTTTCCCTCAATATTGCTGGATACCTTTGTAACTTTTCCGCTACAGGTAATTCAGCAAAATTCTTATCCTTGAATATTACATTTCCAATATTCATGTTATAATACCTTTTTAGACCCATAGTTAAAGTTACGTCAGTTGAGAGTAGGACATTCGCCTTCTCTTTATCTACATACCCATTTACCACTATATCCTGATAACTTTTGCCTTTAGGTTCAGGTATAGTCACATTAGGGATATTAGTCCAGTAAAGTCTTCTACGATGCGCTGGAGCCACTAGAGCGGAGTCTATCTTAAACATTTGGGTATCTGGAAATATATTTTTCAGTTTTTCTGTAATCTTATCTCGGTCCTTAGCTGTCATACTAGCAACGTTTTCCATCAGGAAATAAAGTTTCTTTTTAGGGTTCTGAAAAATATACATTAGTTCAAGGATTCTAAGAGCTTCATAGAATAACCCTGAATCAGGTCCATCTAATCCACTCCTATCTTTTGGGTTGGCTGAGCTTAATTGTGTACAAGGGCTGCCAAATATCACTAAATCTACATATGGATATTCTAAACCTGTAATCTGACGAACATCACCAATTTGGTGAAAGTTGGGATTGCCACTGTAATGATGATTCTGTACAGCCAGACAATGTTTATCAATCTCAGAGCTGTAATAATTATTGATTTTAAATCCCGCACGTTCTAGTGCAAGGTAAGCGGCTGAACAGCCGTCGAATAAGCTTAGGACGTTAATCCCGTTTTCATAGTTTTTAGTTTCCATGGGAGTATTTATAAATAAATATTCCCCATGTCTGGAAACGCCTGGAATTTTCTACGGAAAAATTAAAAAAATAAAATGCACACTTTCTATAAAAGTGAACATTATTCTCCTAAATCGGCTGAAATTCAATGCCGTAAAGGGTTTCAGAATTTGCAACCGTTAATGTTTCGCATAAAATGCTCACTTTGGGCTTAAAATATTGGAAAGTGTACATTTTCCTTGTATCCTCGCAGTAACAAAAAAATATAAGTTATGTCACTTAAAGGAACGATTACAACTACGGATTACATTGACTTTAGCAAAGTCACATCAACAGCTCAAAAGCTTCTGAGAGATGAGAAAACACAACTACTAGGATTGTATATCCTTATGGGAGCCAATACGGGCCTTAGAGTATCTGATTTACTCAATCTCAAGTGGGAAAATGTAAAAGACGACTTGGTGAACATCACCGAGAAGAAAACAGGTAAAAAGAAAACTATCAAGTTGAATGGTGTGGTCCGAGCAGCGTTAAACAGATTCAGTAAAGACTTGAAGGGTTATATTTTTGTTAGCCAAAAGAAAACTGTTTACAGCAGACAATCCATCAACAGGTTATTGAAGCAAGTCTTTGAGAAAGAATCAAGAAAAAATAATATTTCAAGCCATTCACTAAGAAAGAGTTTTGGACGTAGGGTATTCGAGAATAATAATGAGTCAGAAAAGAGCCTAACTTATTTATCTGAGCTTTTCAACCATACTAGCGTGGCAACAACAAGAAGGTACTTAGGCTTGAGGCAAGAAGAGTTAAACGACATCTACGATAACTTATAAGCTAGAAAATGTTTAATAGAAAAAAAATTGCGACGAAAAAGAACATTTGGTATCTTTGCACTGTAGAAATTAGCCAAGTCAATACCTATTAAGCCAATCTTGTCTGGGGTCTGTGTAATAGCTAACCCTTTGACCTAGCGGCAGAAAAATCTGCCTACTTATAATTTAGTGGTACAAGCATTATAGGCTCATTCATAATGGGTCTAGCTGATACCTTATTGTTTAAATTTATCAAAAATGGAGAAAGTAAATACTACCTAATTAATCTGGACCTAACAATGAGTCCTTTCAAATCTTTGTTTGGCAAACAAGCCCAACATCTACCCATCAGATTGTAATATAATATAACACTCAAATTCAATCTGAGCTGAATAAGTCGCATGTAATCCCAATACTCTTTTGGTTGAGCGACACCCAAGTTAAAACATTTAAAGTGAGCTCGAATGAAAATAAAATCGAATTCAACGGCAGGGTTAAAAGATTGTATCTAACTGATATTGTCAAAAATAAACTTATCAATAGGTCTGACATAAGGAGCATCAGAAAATGGTGTAGAAAAAACAGTATAAATATAGTAAAGGATTTATCGGGAGAATACGTTTTTGAACAGGATTTTGATTTAGCGTATAATACACCACTTATTACTAGTCTTCGTCAGAAATACGGTACGGAATGGCAATCTGTGTATCCATATTATATAAATGGTGAGTTATATAAATTGGTGGATATTAAAAATAATGCAGTAGCCAAAACTACAAGATATATACCTAAGGGAAATGTATCTTCTTCAATACAATCAAAAAAAATAGTTAGATAAAAAAAATTAATTACACTCGCAGTGGCGAGAAAAAAACAAAAAAATGAGATTATTAAAGTACAAAAAATTTTCAGGATTACATATAGTGTGTAAGAAATGTAACAAAACAATTGAAGTATCGCAGTCACCGTACAAGGGGTGCAATCATCCATTAGAGAAACAACGCTATAAGGCGGTTTTAAAGACTAATGGAATCAGGAAAACAAAGGACCTTAAAAGCACTCTGTATGAGGATGCAGTTTCTGAGCTAATAGCTTGGAAGAAAGAGTTGGAGAATCCAGTGAGTATTGTCATTAATCAGAAAGAGGAAGTAAAACCAAGTGAATTACTTGAGGATTGTATTTGGATGTATAGTGATTATTTAGAGAATGTTGATGTTGCTTTTCACGAAAGGAAACATCGTTCCAGTAAGCACATTAAACAAACAGTAAAGTATATACTAGAATTTAAACAATACCTTGATTCTACAAAATTTAATACAGCAACAAAGCCAATCACTGAAATTAGCAAAATAAAGTTTGGTGAATATTTTGAAGTGCAATCCAATAAATCTACATCAGCCTATACTTTCAATCACAAAATGAAAGCAGTTAAAGGATTCTTTGACTTTATTGTTGATGTGAAATCCTATAAAATGGAGCATCCATGCAGAAAAATTACTTTAAAGCACGAAGAATCAAATCCTGTTAGTGTAAGCGATAATGATTTTCTAAAATTGTTATCAGTTGTTAGTCCAGAAGATTCTATTCAGATTGTTGGTAAAGAAAGTAAAAATCGGTACAGACCTTGGACCGTTAATAGTTTTAAACTTTCTGCATTTACAGGAATGAGAAATGAGGAAGTTGTAAGCCTAAAGTATTCTGACATCAAGTTAGATGAAAATGGAGAATTGGATTATTTAGAAGGTGTTGATTTGAAATTTGAAAGGAAGTATAATTGGGATGGTAGTAAACCCAAAAAGTTTGTACCAATACCTATAACACCAGAGTTGGAGCAATTACTTACCGAACTTGATTATAAAACACACATTGGTAAGGATGTATATTTAATTGATAGTGATAATAAAATGAACAGAGGTAGCTTAGCAAAAGCAATGAGCCATTCATTTACGTTCTATAGAAGAAAAGCTGGGCTTCCTGACACCTTTAGTATTAGACACCTTAGAAAAACTTTTCTTACCAAGTTACAGACACAAACGGGGCTGGCTGCATCGGCGGGTTATCAAAAAACCATGAGTGTAATTGATAAACACTACTTAGATAAAATTGCCATTTCAAGACATATCAAGCAGCAGAATTTTAGTATTTTTGGTTGAAAATCGTAATATAAAAGTACACTTAGAAAGTACACTTAAAATAAATAAAAAAGGGCTTCAATTACTTGAAACCCTTTTTTTGTATTGTAAAATCTGTGGGAGTTGACGGGGTCGAACCGCCGACCCTCTGCTTGTAAGGCAGATGCTCTAAACCAACTGAGCTAAACTCCCTTTCTCGTTTTGGGAGTGCAAATATAGGGATATGATTTTAATTGACAAATCTTTTTTTAAAAAATGGTAAAATAATTTCTAGCTCTTGCAATTTCTTAATATCCTTGCTAAGTTTTAGACTCATGTTTTATCGCTCATCATTAATAGCTCATATAATATGTGTCACCCCTTCAATCGCTAAATGTGTATTTGAAAATACTTCTTTTGCTTCTTCTAGGTATACTTCTAGTTTTTCGTATTTACTACTGAAATGTCCAATAATTAATTTGTCCACACATGCTTCTAATGCAATAGAAGCAGCTTGATGAGTAGTTGAATGAAATCTTAATAAGGCGTTTTCAGTCATCGTCTTCACATAAGTAGTTTCGTGATACAAAAGATTCGCACCTGACGATAATTCTGCAATTTTTCGGTCATAAATTGTATCAGCCGAATATACATAACTACGACAAGGTCTTGTAGGTAATGTGACATCCTCATTTTTTATGATATTCCCTTCTGCTGTTGTGAAGTCTTCTCCATCTTTTAATCGATCATAAAAAGCTGTAGGTATCTGATAATTAGAAATCGTTTCCTTATTAATCTTTCTTTTCTTTTTCTTTTCTTTAATAATAAAACCCCTACATGGAATTCTATGTTGTGTGGCAAAACAGGAAACCGTAAATTTATTTTCATTTACTATCAATCCATCTTCCTCAAGTGCAATGAAAAATAGTTTAAATGGTAAAGTAGTATCCGCAGAAGTTAGTTGTAACTCAATAATTTCTTTCAATTTTGAAGGTCCATAAACATACAAACTATCCTGACGTCCTAATAGACACATACTTGTTATCATGCCTATTAAACCAAAATAATGGTCACCATGTAGATGTGAAATCAGAATGTATTTTATTTTTCCCCATCTAACATTGTATTTTGCAATTTGCATTTGAGTACCTTCTCCACAGTCTATCAATAATAAGGTATCTTCAATTGTAACTATTTGAGCTGTTGGATGCCTGTCGTATGCAGGTACTGCCGAATTGTTTCCTAAAATAGTTACTCCAAACATTTGCTGAATTAATTTAGTTTTAAAAGAGAAATATAAAAGTCAATTGTAAATAAGTTGTAAAGTTGAAGTGCCCAAAAATGTCAAAGTAATTTCAGTACTTGTTCTATTATATTTAAATTATTTAACATTAGTCTATATATGATAACTTTTATTGTATAACTTAAAACTTACCACCCACTGCTTTCAATTTCCTTATATTTTACGATGGTACATATTTTTTCCTAAAAATCAATGGTTTTAGTCATTTTTTTCAAATTCCATGTCAAAGCCATCCATTAGTTCTCGCTCAATTTCTTCCATTTGAACTATATCCCATGCCTCACTTTCAGTAGGGGTTTGATTTAAAAGATCGGTAATGTCCTCTATTTCAAACGTTTCAGATATTGCTTTTCCCACTTCACAAACTACAAAGCTAGCATTACGCTCATAGAAACTTTGTTGCAACTCTGCTAATGCCTTAGTGATAACACTTTCTATGCTTTTTACTTCCTTTAAGTTTAAAACTAAGTTTTTTACTTCTTTCTCCAAAAAAGGAAGGCATATTTCATTTAGTTCTGCAGTCATATTGTCAGATAATACCGATTCAAGCGGCATTACAACAGTAAATCTCTCCTTGGTATCAATTTTGAATTCCATTTTTTTATATATTTTTCTTTATTTAGAAATAAGGCTTTTAAATTCCTCAAAAATATTCCTTATAATTGTAATCGAGAACTTAATTTATTTAAATGGACAACAACTTTTCAGCACAGGTTAAAGAAATTATTTCCTTCAGTAGGGAAGAAGCCCTTCGATTGGGAAACGATTTCATCGGAACAGAACATTTATTGCTAGGTCTGATTCGTGATGGCGAAAATACTGCTATCAAAGTTCTACAAAGATTAAATGTTGATCTTTATGAACTTCGCAAAGAAATAGAATTAGCGGTAAAAGACAAAACTGGGAAAAATATTGCTAATATTAATAGTCTGCCATTGACAAAGCAAGCTGAAAAGGTAATACGAATCACTGTTTTAGAAGCCAAAGCATTAAAAAGCCCTTTAGTTGAAACTGAACATTTGATGCTAAGTATTCTTAAAAACAAAGAAAATATAGCTACGCAAATCCTTAATCAATTTGAAGTGGATTACGATATGTTTAGAACTGAATTAGGTATGGTAGGAAGTTCTACTACTCCAAAAAGTGAGTTTCAAGATGATCCTGATGAAGAGTTTGAAGAAGAAAAACGTGGCGGTGGATTTCAACAACCAAAGAGTGGTACTGCTCAAGGTAAGGCAACAGCCTCTGCCAAAAGTAAGACTCCTGTTTTAGATAATTTTGGAAGGGATATAACCAAAATGGCAGAAAGTGGTAATCTCGACCCTATAGTAGGCCGTGAAAACGAAATTGAACGTGTTTCTCAAATTCTTTCAAGGAGAAAGAAGAATAATCCAATTTTAATTGGAGAGCCTGGTGTTGGTAAAACTGCTATAGTTGAAGGTTTGGCATTGCGTATTATTCAAAGAAAAGTTAGTAGAGTTTTATTTGATAAGCGTGTAATCTCTTTGGATTTAGCAGCTTTAGTTGCCGGTACAAAATATCGTGGACAATTTGAAGAAAGAATGAAGGCAATCATGAATGAATTAGAGAAAAACAGAGATGTTATCTTATTCATTGATGAAATTCATACAATTGTTGGTGCAGGAGGGGCAAGTGGAAGTTTGGATGCGAGTAATATATTTAAGCCTGCATTAGCTCGTGGCGAATTGCAATGCATCGGTGCTTCTACTTTAGATGAATATCGTCAATACATTGAAAAAGATGGTGCATTAGATCGTCGTTTTCAAAAGGTACTGATCGAACCTCCATCCGTAGAAGAAACTATACAGATACTTGCAAACATAAAGAGCAAGTATGAAGACTATCATAATGTAAATTATGATGAAGCGGCTATTGAGGCTTGTGTTAAATTGAGTGACCGATATATGACCGACCGTTTATTGCCTGATAAAGCAATAGATGTTCTCGATGAAGTTGGTGCAAGAGTTCATTTGAAAAATATCAATGTCCCTGAAACGATTGTTGAACTTGAAAAGCAAATCGAAGAGGTAAAGATTGAGAAGAATAAAGTTGTAAAAAGTCAGCGTTTTGAAGAAGCTGCTAGTCTTAGAGATAAAGAAAAAAGACTAGGAGAAGAACTTGAAATGGCTAAAAGTACTTGGGAAGAAGAAAGTAAACATAAACGTTATCCAATTACAGAAGATCATATTGCCGAAGTAGTGAGTATGATGACAGGTATCCCTGTTAAGAGAATGGTACAAGCCGAAACTGAAAAGCTTCGAAGGATGAGCGAAGACATGCGTGGAATGGTGATTGGTCAGGAAGAGGCAATTAGTAAGGTTACTAAAGCCATTCAAAGGAATAGGGTAGGACTGAAAGATCCGAGAAAGCCTATTGGGAGCTTCATTTTTCTCGGGCCTACTGGAGTTGGGAAAACAGAACTAGCACGCAGTCTTGCAAAGTACATGTTTGATAGTGAAGATGCTTTGATTCGAATCGATATGAGTGAGTACATGGAGAAGTTTACAGTTACTCGTTTAGTTGGAGCACCTCCGGGATATGTGGGATATGAAGAAGGTGGACAATTAACTGAAAAGATTCGTCGTAAGCCTTATTCTGTTATCCTTTTAGATGAAATAGAAAAAGCGCATCCTGATATTTATAATATCTTGTTACAAGTATTAGATGATGGTCAGTTGACAGATGGATTAGGAAGAATGATTGATTTTAAAAACAGTCTTATTATTATGACTTCTAATATTGGCGTTCGTCAATTAAAAGAGTTTGGAGATGGAGTTGGGTTCGCAACTGCAACGAGAATTCAAAATCAAGAAGAAAATAATAAAGCAGTCATTGAAAAATCTTTGAAAAAAACTTTTTCTCCTGAATTCTTGAACCGGATTGATGATGTGGTGATTTTTAATTCTTTAACAAAGGAACATATTTTTGTAATCATTGACATTGTTATGCAGGGTGTTTATAAACGCCTAAGCAATATGGGTTACACTTTAAAAATTACTGATGAAGCTAAGGACTTCATTGCGGATAAAGGATATGATGCAAATTTTGGTGCTCGTCCTTTGCATCGTGCAATTCAAAAGCACCTTGAAGATCCATTAGCAGAAGAAATTCTCAATTTGAACATAAAAAGTGGTGACACATTACTAGCAGTTCTCGAAAAGGAAACAGGTAAAATTAAATTTGAAGTTAAACCTGCTGAAGAGATAATTGAAAATTCTGAAGAGAATACAAATCTCTAAACAGAATTGAATAAAAATAAAAAAGCGGTATGTCTTTTAAAGGCATACCGCTTTTTTTGTATTAGACTTTGAAATGAAATGTTCAAAAAAGGACAGTCTAAATGATGATTTATTTTAAAAGTCAAAGGCTTTTTAAAATAAAACCTAAAACTAACGACTTATAACATTCTGATTAGTTATACTGTAAAGCAGGTAACCTATAATGCTGACTATCATACACAAAAAGTTCTTCGATTGTATAATCCCAATATTTATATAAGGGTGATTTTGTCAAGATGGCATCCGCCTCAGCTTTCGATTTACAGTTGAGAGTTATCCAATTAGTTTGAGATTCCATACTCACCGCATAACTATCTATAACTCCCTTGTTCATTAAATAGTTGATATAGGTTCGATGTGGGGGAACAAAAGTCATGAAGTCCTCATCCATTGAAAATTTTATAATTGCCTGAAATTTGTTCATGATCTTCTATTTGTTTCAATTAATACAAAAAAACGAATTTAGTGTTTACTTCAATATGAAAAAACAGTTATTTACAATATTTTTAATCGGTTTTCGATAAAAACACTTTTATTTTGGTGCTTCTATAGGCATTCACTCAAAAAAAGATAAAAATGGTTAGAGCGTTTTTGCTGCTGATAGTTTCCAATATATTTATGACTTTCGCTTGGTACGGTAATCTTAAAAATACAGGAATGCCTTTGTGGAAAGCAATTGTAGTAAGTTGGGGAATTGCCTTCTTTGAGTATTGCTTAATGGTGCCTGCAAACAGGTCGGGATATGCAGAGGGTTTCAGTGGGTTTCAATTGAAAATTACCCAGGAAGTGATTTCTTTGGTTGTTTTTACTGTCTTCGCAGTTTTTTATCTAAAGGAATCTTTAAAGTTCAATTATATAATTAGTTTCTTTTTTATACTTGGCGCAGTTTATTTTGCTTTTAAAAAGTAAGTTCCTAAATTTTATTTGATTAAAATTAAGTAAATCCTAATTTTAATTTCAATGTCTATTACATTTGTAAAATCTGTTTTGGTGCTTGTAACAAAAATTTATACCCTTAAACTTTTCAACTGTGAACTTATTAAAATTAGCCAAAAACTTTTGGATAGACTATTCAATTCAAAGGACATTTCTCGGAGGCCGAGTTGAGAGTATTGATGGGAGAGAAATGATGTACGATTCTGTCAGTACAGGTTACAATCATACCGAATTTATCTTTTTCAAGTATTATAGCATTCAGCCTAATGACGTAATTGTTGAAGTTGGATGTGGTAAGGGGAGGGTGATTAATTATTTACTATATAAGGGTATAAAGAACAAAATAATTGGTTATGAAATAAATGTTCGACTTGCAAATTTGACAAAAAAAAGATTAGCAAGATTTAAAAATGTAGATATTCATAGTGGAAATATTCTTGAAAACTTTCCAAGCGAAGCCAATTTGTTTTATTTATTTAATCCATTTAAAGAGGGGATGATGGAGGCTTTTAAAGAAAAGATTTGGGCAATAAGAAATTGTAATCCTACAATGCTTTATTTTAATCCAACCTGTTTAGATGTATTCAATGACGCCCGATTTACTTATAATATACTAAATTTACCTATACCTTTCTTTGGATTTGATTATAAACTAGCAATAATCAACATAAAGGAATTGTAAGTGATACTTTTTTGTTTTCCATAGCCTAGAACCTAAAACCTAATGCTTACAACTTTTGCCCCTTTCCCCAAATCCATTCTATCTGTTGTTTGGCATTGTTCTCATTATTAAACATTGACATCAGAAGTTTTTCTCTTTTTGAGACTTCTTGTGGAGTAAACGGTTGATGAATTAATTTTAAAATGATATCTGTAAATTCCTTTGATGTTTCTCCGATATGGCAAACAGATTCCAAACCTGTACCTGCAACTGTCGCCTCATTTACAAGGCAATGTCGCCCGTTATACAATGCATTTAAAAGTTTGAGTTTAATGCCGCTAGAATGAAAGGAGGGTAATATATTGATTTGTGCCTTTGCAATCATGTCTTGCATTTCCTTCTCATTTGGATTTGCTACAATACAAGTGTGCATTTGTTTGTGAGCAAGATCAATTAGTTTTTTTGACGGATTTTTTCCCGCAACAACAAAGGGTATTTCATTACTTTTAAACACTTTTTCTAGTAACCAAATAGCAGCTTTTTCGTTCACTTCTACACTTAGGTCTGCTTGATACAAGCAGTAATTCCCAATTCCTAAGGGGCAGTTTACTTCCCATTCAGGCGGAAGATAAAGTGGTAAATAATCTATTTTATTACAACCTAATTGCTCTTTATAAATAGAAACATCTTTTTGTGTTACACCCCAAAACGCTGTAGCTTTTTCAATTATTGATGCCTCGTATTTTTTTAATAAAGTAGTTTCCCGTAAATAGTAGAGTTTCTTAATAGGAGAAGTACAAGACTGATATAATTCTTGGTAATATTGATATTCAACATTGTGTACCCGTACATATTTTCTGCGGTTCGTAAAACGTTCGTCATTTAATAAATATGTACAGTGAATGCCCTCCATAAAAATAGGGTAATCATCCTTCAACAAGTTTTCAAGTAGTTCTTCATTTCTTCTGCTTGCAACTATGTATGGGGTACAAGTCGAAATGCTTTTATGCCCCTCAAGGCGAGAATAATAGTTGACAGAAACGCAATATTTATTTAATTCTGTTTGTTGCCCCCTCCCATATTCAAAGCAATGTAAGTGAATTTTTACGCCTAATTGTTGTAATGCAGGAAGTTTATAAAACAAATCGAATACACCTCCATAATCCACTGGAAAAGGTACGTTTAGGGTTATAATATGAAGATGTTTTTCCAATTGTAAAGATGCTTTGTATACTTTTTTATAAATTGATTGGAACGATACAGCTGTATTTTATCTTAATTTTCAGTGTTATAAGATTTGTTTCCAAAACTGTATCAACCTTTTTTCTTCTTCATTCCAATTCAATGCTTCTCGAGCAAGCAGTGTATTTTTTTGCAATGATTCATATACAACAACATCTTTTAGTAAATTGTTCAATGCTTCTGCAATCGTTTGTGGACTTGTGTCATTTATCAGATAGGCAAATGGAAAATCCTTAATAATAGCGGCATATTCAGGATAATTTACACATAGTTGTGGTATGCCTGCCATCATATAATCGAAGAATCTATTGGCTAATGAATAATATTGATTTAAACCTGTCGATTCAAATAGCATCACTCCTATATGACTTTGTTGTGTGATGATTTGTAACTCTTTGGGTTCTACTGCACCTTTGAAGATTACTTTCCCATCCAAATTATGTTCGGTTGCCAATTGTTTTGCTTGTTCTAGAAAGTTCCCTTTTCCACAAATAAGCAATTGACCATCTACTGCGTTCATTGCAGGGATAAGTGTTTCAAAACTCCGCCCCTCATTCACTGCCCCTTGATAGATGATAGTAGGTTTCGAAAACTTTTTATTGACAATAAGTGGCTTTAGTTGAGGCAGGTTTCTAATGATTTGATAATTCACACCATATCTACGTTCAAATTCCTCTTTAATAAACAAATTGACAGTATATCCATTTTTAAATCGAGGAACAGCAAATTTTTCGATTGCCATCCAAAACTGATATACATTTTTACGAGTGACAATTTCTTTTTGTTCAGTAAATAATTCATGTGCATCATAAACTCGTGGCTTATTTTTTAGTATTGATACAAATAAAATAGGTATAATAGTGTCTAGGTCAATGGCACAAAGGGCATCTGCATTTGTAAACAGAAGGTAGAAAAAAAGTCGAATATTATATTCTGCATAAAAGAGTATCGTCTTTGAAAAGAAGCAGCTTATCCTTTTTTGTTGGAATGCTTGCGAACTTAAAGGAAGTGAGTTTTTTAGTTTTCGTCCAATCAAAACGGTATCATAACCTGCATTAGCAAGGGAAGTACAGATTCGTTGCATCCTTTGATCATAAGTTAAATCATTAGTGACTGTTAGTAATATCCTTGGCAACTTAAATTTATTTGAATGATAAAATATTAGTCTTTGAAAGAAAGAAGCATTATTGCTACTTTAGTTTTTATGAATTATTCTGGATTGCTAATGCAACAAAAGTAATTGAAAGGAAATATTGGCGGGCATAAAGTTTTTTTTATAACCTTGGAAAAGGAATTCTAATAGTATTAAAAGTAGGTAGACATTTGAAAAGGGTACCTGAAAACTAGAAAACTAATAGCAATTAACTTTCGTTATATTTGAAGCCAATGTTTTAGGTTAAATATTGAATTATTTAATTTGAATAAGGTTGCATTGTAAAATAGAAATTATGAGCAGTTTTTGGAATGAGCGTTATGGAGCAAAAAACTATGTTTACGGAAAAGAGCCAAATGTTTTTTTTGCTGAGCAAATTGACAATTTGATTCCCGGTATGCTGATTCTTCCCTGTGAAGGAGAGGGGCGTAATGCCGTTTACGCAGCAACAAAAGGGTGGGATGTTGAAGCCTTTGATTTGAGTGTTGCAGGAAAAAGTAAGGCGTTACAGTTAGCGGGAAAAACTAAAATCGATATCAGTTATGTAATCAAAGATGCTCTTAATGCTTCCTATCCAGAAAATAAAGCTGATGTTGTTGCCTTTATTTACGCACATTTCCCTCCCGATGTAAGATCTATTATTCATAAAAAAGCAATTTCTTGGTTAAAGCCAGGAGGTAAAATGATTCTTGAAGCTTTTAATACTTTACAACTTAAAAATAAATCAGGTGGCCCTAAAGACCTTGATATGTTATACAATACTGATATGTTATTGTCAGACTTTCAAGACCTAGTCACCGTTTTAATACAGAATGTTCAAACAGATTTGCGAGAAGGTAAATTGCATGAAGGAAAAGCAGATATAGTTAGATACATTGGAACTAAAAAGAAATTATAATTAAGATGTTTGATTTTAGACTACAGGTATTTAATACAGTTGCTAATCGCTTGAATTTTACTAAAGCTGCAGAGGAATTGCATATTACGCAGCCTGCTGTTACGAAGCATATCCATGAAATTGAAAATTATTTTAAAATAAAATTATTTGAACGGAAGGGAACTAAAATCAAATTGACTCCTGCGGGAATAACCTTGCTGCAACATACTAATCAACTATTTACCATCTATCGGAATCTTGAGTTCGAAATGAATGAATTGGCTCATCATCATAGTGGTATATTACGTATTGGGTCAAGCACTACTGTTGCACAATATGTGTTACCACCTGTTTTGGCTGCCTTCCATCAAAAGTTTAAAGACCTGCAGTTAAAACTAACTATCAACAATACCGAATTAATAGAACAAGCGCTAAATGCACAACAAATTGATTTGGGTATCATTGAAGGACAATCTAAAAATATCCAATTCAAATACACCGAATTTATTAAAGACGAACTTGTTTTAGTAGCTAATACAAAAAGTAGGCTAGCTAAGAAACAATTAATTTCAGCAGAAGAATTGCTTAAAATTCCCCTATTACTTCGAGAACCAGGTTCAGGAACATTAGAAGTTATTGCACATGCTTTGAAGCCGATAGGTATTCGACTCGATGACCTGAAAAAGGAAATGGAATTGGGTAGTACCGAAAGTATAAAACGATACCTTTTAAATGCCGATTGCATGGCTTTTCTCTCCATACATTCTATTTTAAAAGAACTAGAACGAAACGAACTGAGTATAATTGATATTAAAGGGGTAGCTATTGCTCGTCATTTTTATTTTATTCAGGAACATGGGCAAGCAGCTGCCCTACCAGATTTATTCATGAAATTTGCAAGTCAGTATAACTTTAAGCTTAGTACATGACAAAAAATAAATATGGAGGTTTACACAATAAAAAGACCTTAATAGCATTATAGATTAGGAACAAACTACCACATCGGTTTCTAATGGCAAATACTACTAAGGTTGAGGACAAATATAGTGTACTAGTATCAAATT
>CANCPA010000095.1 GCA_947379895.1 Chitinophagaceae bacterium
GTAGGATCGTTATCAGACTCGAAACCTTCGGAAGTAGAACCACCAGAAATGTTCCAAGTTTCATCACCTATTTGAGGATCACGAACGCTTAACAAGAATTGACAAGAACCAGAATAACCATAATCTGTATCAAATTCATCATCAACACCTCTGTAAGCAATTAAATGAGAAGTGTTTACTGTACCACCAAACCACTCATAAGAGTCATCATTAGAGTAAGAAACTTGAACATAATCAACAGTAGTACCACGGCCTACACCACCGAATGTAACACCATTGATTTCTTTGTTTGGTTGGAACACATAACCACCAAATTCAACACGTACATATTTGATTGTACCAGAATTATCATCATCATCAGAACCACCGTAAGATGTAGAATCTGAAACGGTAATACCCTCAATGTTGTTTGAACCACCAGCAACATTAATTTTAGCTTTACCTAATATGATTAAACCACCCCAATCTCCGGCAGCACGGCTACCAGCTGCTTTATTAGAAGTGAATACGATGGGTGCATTAACAGTACCAATTGCATTTAATTTAGCTCCTTTTGTTATTACTAAAGAAGAGTTTGCAACACTATTATCGCCACGGATAACAGTACCTGCTTCGATAGTTAAAGTAACCCCATTCATAACATATACTAAACCTTGGATCAGGTAAGTATTATTTTTTGTCCAAGTAGTGTTTGAAGTAATTGCACCTCTAACAGTAACAGTTGTAGAAGGGTAAACAGTATTATTTGGATCCCAATTAGCCCAACCTGTAGTCCACATTGCGGTAGGAGCAGGTGCAAAAGCACCACGGTAATCTACTTTTTTAATCACATTCTTGTTAGTTGCTTCTTTGATTACATAAGGAGCAATTAATGAGTTAGAGAAATCAGCTCCAGAAAGTGCGATAGATCCTGTAGCAGGACGATAATCAGGATTTGTGAAATCGTAAGGTCTAGTTAAAATACCAGTTGTAGAAACTACTGAGTCGTTATTACTAGCTGCAAACCAAGAATAGATGGTAGGGAATACAGAAGTATTTCCGGCTTCTATTACTTTACCTGCTTTATTACCAGCAAGGATATTATTAGCAAAAATCATGGTACCAGCTAACGCATTATCAGAAGTTTTGAAAGAACCGTTATTGTCGATAAATAGACCTGTAGGGTAATCCATCATTACACAGTTAATTACTTTTAACTGATTGTTACGACGGATACGTGCATTTCTTCTAAATGCACCATGAATGGTTGCATTAACATTACCACGTAATGGTCCGATGAAAGTCACATTACTAAAGATGGCACTTGTAATAGGAGAATTTGCAGAACCTGTAGGATCATTATCACTTTCAAAACCTTCGGAAGTAGAACCACCAGAAATGTTCCATGTTTCATCACCAATTTGAGGGTCACGAACGCTTAATAAGAATTGAGAGGTACCTGAATAACCATAATCGGTATCAAATTCATCATCAACACCTCTATAAGCAATCAGGTGAGAAGTGTTTACAGTACCACCAAACCACTCATAAGAATCATCATTAGAATAAGAAACTTGAACATAATCAACAGTAGTACCACGACCTATACCACCAAAGGTTACTCCATTGATTTCCTTATTAGGTTGGAATACGTAACCCCCATACTCAACACGTACATACTTCAATGTACCTGAATTATCGTTAGGATCAGTTCCACCATAAGCAGTAGAATCTGAAGCTGTAATACCTTCGATGTTATTAGAACCACCTGCAACGTTAATAGGAGCTTTACCCAATAGAATTAAGCCACCCCAATCTCCAGCAGCACGACTACCTGCTGCCTTGTTTGAAGTAAATACAATTGGAGAAATTTCAGTTCCAACAGCATAAACTTTAGCCCCTTTATTGATAACCAATGAAGAGTTAGCTACAGTATTATCTCCACGAATTACAGTTCCCGCATCGATAGTTAAAGTAGCACTGTTCATAACATACACCAAACCTTGTAGAAGGTAAACGGTGTCTTTACTCCAACGAGTGTTAGAGGTAATAGCCCCCTTAACTGTTCTTGTTGCAGTTCCATAAACTGTGTTTTGTGGGTCCCAATTAGCCCAACCTTTTGTCCACATTTCTGTGGGTGATGGTGCGAAAGCTCCACGGTAGTTTACCGATTTTAAGAACTGCACCTGTGCATTGCTGCTAATAACTGCTAGCAAAAGCACGAATCCAAGAAAAATTCGTTTCATTGTTTAATAATTTATTTGAGAGGCAAAACTAGATACAAGCAGACGAAAAGAGGTTACGCTAAAATTAACTTTGTGTTATCAAATTGTTACCTAATCCTATTGCTCATAAAATACTGAAAAACAATAATTTAAATGAACAAAACCGAATAGCTTTTTTCATTTAAATTATTGTAAAAATTAGGCTCATAAATAGGAATTGTTCCTGAATAAATAGGAGTCAACTTGAGGCACAATAAGTAGGAAAAAAGGATATTTTTTCTTTTATTTGGATTAATTAGTTAAGATCACTGTTTTTTAGAACAAATAAATAAGTCGTCTCAATTAACATTAAAGACATCTGCTTTTGGATAGAATTATTTGAATTAATTGGAATCAAAAAACACGTTCCTTTAGAAATGTTTTAAATTATTGAATTGAAACTAAATTAAACCTATTAAGAACTTGTTTTTTTGAGTGAACGACAATTTTTCAATACTATTTATTTCAACAATATTTCTATATATATATTTTAGCTTGATGTATGCTTATTGTTTAAATTATGATTATTTAAAAGTTAAAACTTATAAGTTAAGCTAGCAGTAATTACTCTACCAAATTGAGCTTGCGAAAACACTCTATCTTTTTCAGCATCATATTTTCCGTTATTGTCAATATCATAAAAACGTAAAAACTCATTTGCCAAAACATCTTTTACGTTTAGCTTTACTTCGATATTATGTTTTTCGAAGGTTTTTGCCAATTGCAAATCCAAAACTTGTCTGCCATTTTCTAAGATAGCCGCATTATCTGTACCTGGTCCAATAAATATACGTGGGGAAGAATAGTTGATTTGCAAAGTACCGCTATATCCTTTTGGGTCTTGATAAGTTACACCTGCATTGTAGATGTAAGGTGATTGCCCTTGCATGGAACGTTTTCCTCCATAAATGATTGAATCCTTACCAAATGATACTTCAGAATTAATAATTGCAGCATTTCCAAACAAAGAAGTGTGCGATAAGAAACTTGAATTATTTGCACTGAAAGTTGAACCAAGGTTGGCTCTACATTCAAATTCAATTCCTCTTATTTTGCCACCAACTGCATTAATATATTTTGCATCACTATTTGGCGTTATTACGAATTCGATTGGATTAGGAATATTTTTTTGAAATACGGAAACAGAAATCAATTGTCCCCCTGTAGGATAAAACTCATATCGACAATCGTAGTTATCAATTTTCACACGCTCTAATTCAGGATTCCCATTAATTGACAATCTTGTAACATAATCATAAAAGATGAAAGGAGCTAACTCTCTATACTCTGGTCTATTTAATGTTTGAGAGTATGAAAAACGAAGGTTTTGTTTTGAGCTTAACGATAGAATTAAGTTAACAGAAGGAAGATTATCTGTAATTGTAGTGTTTACACTTTTAGTAGAAGATGTAAGTATTTGATCGAATTTTTCAACTCTTAAACCACCATTCAACCTGATAAACTTCAGGAAACGTGTATCAAGCATCAGGTAATATGCATTCAAATTAGAAGATGCAGTATATGCATTATCAGGATTTATGTCTTCACTCAAGCCAAACCCATATTTTCCATTTTTCTGAAGCCCGAAATTCTCAGCAGAAAAAACTGTATTGTCAGGTAATTGTGTAAGAGAGTTATCAAATATTGACGATGAGCCTAATTTAATTACTGCCAAATATCTAGCGTTGAAATCTCTGTTTCTTCCCTGAATGTAAGTGCCTGCTTTTAACTGAATAGTATTAAAATTATCAATTTTAAACATTCTTAAAACATCTAAACCAAAACTTCTTATGCTTTCCTTAGTTGAAGAAGTAAAAATAGATCCACTCGCTTCATGATTAGAAATACTTGATTCTGTAGAAACAGATTGTGTTACTGTACTTGGATCTGAATTTTCATAAAAACTACCTGTCTTTCTTAAATTAGGAATTTCTCTATCAGAAGACGTGTATCCTCCGGTCCAGTTGATTTTAATTTTAGGTTGTTTTAAAAAGTGCTCTCCTCCTAATTGTGATGACAATATGGTATTTGAAGTAAACCATTGTGCTTTTGAGTTAGAAGTAAATTCGCCTGTATTTTCAGCATCACCTGTTCTATCAATAATTCTGTCATCGGAATTTACACTAACAAGGTTTTTAAGACTTATCTTATTGTATTCGTTAATTTTTAAAGAAATATTGCCCATAAAGCCTGCGAGAACTTGTGAACTATAAATCTTCTCTGAGAATATTGATTGATAAACATTTGATGTAATATTTTTTCCATTAAATGACTTTTTCGAACCATCGGTCATATTATATGACTTGTTATAGGTTGCAGAAAGAAGTACACCCAAAAAGTCTTTTTGTTTCCTTTGAATATTTAAGCCTTTCACATACTGAAAATTGTAATTCAATGGAGCTTGGCCATTATTTGTGGCCCAATTATTATTGAGCGATTGTCCAAGTTGACCTTTCTCATCTGTCGTCAAATTTTTTAAGTTAGTAGAAGGAATTGTAGATGGTAATTTTCTACTGCCGTCATCTAATCCTAACCAATCCCATTTACCTTGTTGTTCGAATTTAGATTGTTTAAAAGTTGCCAGGGTATTGTAACCTAGCCCAAACGTAACACTTTGGAAGTTTTTGGCTGGAATATCTTTCGTATTTATAAATATTAATCCACCTGCAAACTCACCATTCATGTCGGGTGTAGCTGTTTTTACAATCACTAAATTATCCAACATATTAGCAGGGAAAACATCAAATGAGAAAGCCTTTCGATCACTTTCAGAACTAGGTAGTGGAGCATTATTGATAAACGCAGCATTATATCGATCATTTAATCCCCTGATGATCACAAATTTATCATCCTGAATACTTGCACCACTTACGCGCTTCATAATATCGGAAGTCGTTTTATCGGGGGTACGCTTGATTGCTTCTGCTGAAATACCATCGCTTACACTTGCAGCATTTTTTTGTTGAACCAATAAAGCAGCCACACTCTCTTTTATTCGTCCTGCACCTTTACTTGTAACAATTACTTCGTCTAAGTTTTTTCCTTTAGACTCTTGCATAGTAATATCCTGATTAGTAACCTCTTTCTTAGTTATTTTTATTTCTTGTAATTGCTTTTTTCCATAGGTAAGATGAGAAATATTGATAGTGTAAGATCCTTCAGGTAAATCACTAACTGAATAATTGCCATTATAGTCAGATCGAGTAACCCTTGCAATATCACCAAATTTTAAAGTAATAGTAGCACCAACGATTGGATCACCTGTTTTTTCATTTAGTATCTTTCCCGTAATTTTTCCTTTTGCAGTTCCATTTGTGGTCAAAGCTAAAGAAGAAACTTCTTTTGATGCTTTTGGTATAGTATCATTATTTAAATTATTTGAACTTATAAAAGCAAAAACCGGAGACAATAGCTCAATTGTATTATTTACATTAGATAATCTAAGATTTCTTGCTACTAATTTTTGGGGAGTCAATGATAAGACTGTTGATGTAGCAGCAATTGAAAAAAATACTTTGAACATAATTATGAATTTGCGATTAATAAGTTGAATGATAAATGCAATGATTGGCAACTTTAGTAAGTGAAAATTAAAAGGATTCTAATTTTAGGATATTTTGATTTTTCTATTAAACCGGCAGCTTGTATTACAGCTACCGGTTTAATAGAAAAACTATTTAACTTGAATAAATGTGTTATAAACAATATTTCCTTCACGACTGATTGTCAAAATATATTTGCCAGCAGTTAAAGAACCAATTTGCAAATTGTGATTATTTTCTGAGCCAACAATTTCACTAGTAAATACTCTTTGACCGATTGTATTATGCAATCTTACACTGTATTTACCTGCAGAAAGATTGCTCGTAGAAATGTGAAGCGTATTACCAAGTAATGGATTAGGGTAAGCAGAAATTTTTGCTGTAGAAGCTCCAGAAACTACTACCACATTACTATAAGAAATTGTACCTGTAAAATCTGTTGCTTTAATTCTGTAGTAAATAGCAGAAGAGTTAATATCGGTAAATGAGTATGAGGCAGTGGCAAGATTATTTGCATTTATACTAGTTACTGCAGTAAACTCAGAAATATTTGTTGCACTTTCAATAGTATAAGAAATAACATCGGTTTGACCAATTGTATTCCAATTCACTAATACATCAGTATTTACTTGTGTAGCAGTTAATGAAATTTCTTGTACAGGTAATCCTGTTGCTTTAAATACAATTGCAAAACGATTCCCAAAAGTATTAGTAGCAGCAGAAGGAGTAAATGAAATCAAAGCAGTATCTGCAACTAAAGAAGTAAATGTATTGGTAAGTCTGTCCAATACCATTGGAACATATCCAGCAACGCTAAATGCAGTTGCGTCTACTTTTAATTTATAAGGAAGAGAAGTTGTTAACTGAGTTACAGCAACTGTAATCGTATCTTTATTAGTTATTGCCTTATATCCATCAATTGCCAACACTTTAGTTCCTTCAATAAATGCAAGATTATCAGAAGGATTTAGTAATTTATTGGTACCAACACCATTTGAAGCTAAAGAAGAATTTACTAATAGCTTAATCTGATCTGCTTGAGCATAGTCTGTAGTTCCTGTAATACTTTTATAAAGAGTTAAAAATAGGTTACTAGCAGTACCTAAAGGGCTTGGATTGGCTCCCATCTGCATAAACTTAGTAACTTTTTTTGCAGAATGATGACTTGTGCAAGAAGAATATGAATTAGGACATACTGTTGTTATTTCATTTCTGTTTGTAAGAGATTTTCCAAATACATTATTTAGAATGAAAATAGTAAATAATAATACTACAACTGTGGGTCTGCATGATAAAAACATCCTTTTAAAAAGTAAAATTCTTTTGTTCATTTTCATTTGTTTTAATTAAAAATTGTTTGTTTATACTAAAAGTAATTGCTGTTCTATTTTTAAGGCAACTACATTTTTATACTCGTTTATTACAACTGAAATAAAATTGCACAAGGGAAACAAATAAGCTCCAAGCTAATTATAAAAAGTATGAATCATAATTGTACAATAAGTTTGAATTGAAAGAGATTCTACATCGCTCTTCAATTGGGGTGCAATATTCAAATTCGAATGTTACCAAATTATTATTTGAATGTTATCAAATTATTATTAAATTGTTAACTTGTGTTTGATTATTTTTTAATATAATAAGTATTAAGATCATTTCAGCTTAACTATCAATCTAATCTTTAATTTAAATTACTTCCTTGGATATTTCCCATAATAGAACAAATACACTCACTCTTTGTTAGTCTATCTGTCATTAGGCAATAAATTAGGGACAGAATGTCCTTAAAATCGCCTAGAATGATGAAGAAATTAACGCAATTTGGTTTAAAGATTTGAATAAAACGAAGCAAAAACAAACGAAAAAGCACTAAGAAAAAAGATTTTATTACTTTCACGGCTTTTAGCAATGGGTTGAACCCACACAATTGTAAAAATCGGAAAATAGAATAGGTCGAAATTAAAAAGAATAAATGAAAGCAATTATTCCCGTGGCGGGCGCAGGTACTAAATTAAGACCTCATACATATACACAACCTAAGGCATTGATTCCTATTGCAGGGAAAACAATCCTCAGTTATATAGTTGATCAATTGCATGAAGCTGGCATTGATGAATTTGTTTTTATTGTGGGTTACCTCGGCGAAAAAATCAAAGAGTATGTATTGCACACTTATCCTGATTTGAAGACACATTTTGTTTTTCAAAATGAACGACATGGTACTGGACATGCAGTAGAAATGACACGTAGTATTGTTGGCGACGATGAAGCCTTTATAGCTTTAGGTGATACTATCTGTGAATATGATATTAAAGAGGTGATGGATAGTCAATACTCAATGTTGGGGGTGAAGAAAGTGGATGACCCACACAAATTTGGCGTTGCTACGATTGACGAAGAAGGTTTTATTGAACAATTAGTAGAGAAACCGTCGATACCAAAAAGCAATATGGCACTTGTTGGGATCTATAAAATTAAAGAAGGTGAACTATTATATGAGTGTTTAAATACTCTTTTAGCCAATGAAGACGCTCCTAAATTAGACTACAGTCTTACTGATGCCTTAGATTGTATGATTAAGAAAGGGGTAAAGATGAAGTCATTCAAGGTAAAGAATTGGTTTGATTGTGGTAAAAAAGAATCACTCCTTGAAAGTAATGCCACACTTTTGAAGAAAACAGGTGGTAACGTTCCTGAAAACCACAACTTCAAGGACAGCATCATTATTCATCCGGTTAGCATTGCTGAAGGCTGCGAAATTTCTCATTCTATTATTGGGCCACATGTTGCAATTGGTGCAAATACTATCATCAAGCAGTCGATTGTAAGAGATAGTATCATTGGTTCGTACACTAGTTTGTTTGAAGTGGTACTTGACAATTCACTAATTGGTAGTGATGCCTCAGTTAAAGGCCTTAGCAGAAACTTAAATATAGGCGATAATACAGAAATAGACTTTGGTTAGGAAGGAGTAAGTAGTAAGTTATACGTTGTAAGTTATAATGTGTATCACCTAATATTTAAATCGTATAACCAATACTTGTCCCCTCTAACTTAATACGTAATACTTAAAACGTATTACCTAATACTCATTACCGCCACGCCCATTTCCAAAGTTCTTTCCAAGTGGCTTTCTTACCATACATCAAGATGCCTACTCGGTAAATCCTTGCACTAACCCATGTAGTAGAAAGGAAACCTAGTATTAACAATAACATACTTAAGGCAAGTTGCCAATAAGGGACAGTGTTCGGCACACCGAATGGTATTCGTGCCATCATGACGATTGGAGAGGTAAGGGGGAATAAACTTCCAAAAACCGCTAGACCACTTGTAGGGTCATTAACTGCCTTTGTCATAATGACGATTCCGAATATTATGGGCATTGTTATGGGTAATAATAAACTCTGTGCATCCTGTGGATCTTCATTTACTGCACTCCCAACGGCAGCAAACAGGGAAGAATATAACAGGTAGCCCCCGATAAAATAAAAAATAAAACAAGTTAAAATGAGTCCGAAGTTAATTTCGCTAAGTCCATTCATGACACCATCAAAGGCCCCACTATTTTTTGCAGTCTGCATTGCCTCTGTAGCACCGTGATTCATCACATTTGTTGTTTCTGCCATTCCTGGAATGACTAAAGGAAGAAAAATGCGGAGTGTAATAGTCAGCACTATCCAAATAATAAACTGTACCAATCCAACTGCACCAATTCCTGTAATTTTTCCCATCATCAACTGAAATGGTTTCACGCTACTGATGATGACTTCGGCAATACGATTCGTTTTTTCTTCCATTACGCCCCTCATCACCATCGTGCCATAAATGAAGAGAACGATATAAATCAAGAAACCTGAAATATATCCTACTCCAAAGCTAATCCCTGCTTTCGCATCATTTTCCTCTTTCCCATCAACAGTGGCAAACTTAATGTCCCGCCCTTTTTGCATACTATCAAGTTGCGACTTAGTTATTTGTAAAGAGGATAATAAACGTTGCTGTTCTAAGGAATTATTGATGTGTTTTTGAATCTGCTCCCTATTCATCAAGCCCACCGTTTTTCCGGAGACAAAAGAAATCGTATCACCCTTTGCAGTACTAAAACCCTCAGGCACCCACACATAACCATCTAATTCTTTTTTTGCAATCTTTTCTTTCAAGGAGACAATACTTTCATTTTGAACAAAAACAAATTGAAAATCTTCCTTTCCATCAATCTTCCCACCAAAAACCTTTGCATTATCCGCAATAGCAATCTTGAAATGATCGGCAGTTTTTACGGAGAAGTAGATTATCAATCCATATAATCCGAATATTACGATCGGCAATAAGATAGTAGTATATAAAAAAGTCTTCTTCTGCACCCTACTTAAAAATTCTCTGCGTGCTATTATCCAAATCTTGTTCATGTTGATTGTTGTGAATGGTGAATAGTGAGTGGTGAATAGTGAGTGTTGAGTTGTCAGTGATGAGCTAAGAGTGATGAATCCAATCATTTTAATCACAATTAATCACTCTAATCATCAATTAAAGGCTCTACTCACAGATTTTGTATCATTAACCAATTGAATAAATATATCATTTAATGAAGGTAGAATCTCGTTGAAAGATTCTATCATTACCCCCTGCCCAATAAAATGCTGCAACACATCATTGCTATGAAAACCTTCATTAATCTTCATGGTAAAAGAATTTCCCTTTTGATCTAACACCTGATAGGCAGGATCCTCAATATCACTAGGAATACCACCGAGTTTAATGCTAAACTTATGTTCCTTGAATTGCTGTTTTACTTCAGCCACTGTACCGTCAAGAATCTTTTTGCCGAGATTAACAAGAACTATATGATCACAGATTTCTTCTACCTGTTCCATTCTGTGCGTACTGAAAATAATGGTACTTCCCCGTTGAGCTAGACCATATATTTCATCCTTTATTAAGTTCGCATTGACTGGATCTAGGCCACTAAAGGGTTCGTCGAGGATGATAAGCTTAGGTTCGTGAAGGACTGTGGTTACAAATTGAAGTTTCTGACTCATGCCTTTGCTTAGGTCCTCTACCTTTTTATTCCACCAACTTTCCATCTCAAGGCGTTTGAACCAAAACTTAATCTGTTTCATCGCATCGTTACGGCTAAGTCCCTTAAGCTGTGCAAGATAGAGTGCCTGTTCACCAATCTTCATCTTCTTATACAAACCACGTTCTTCGGGCATATAACCAATCTTGATAATATCATTTTCAGGATCAAAGGCACGACCGTCAAAGGTTATTGATCCACTATCAGGATAGAATATTCCTGTAATCATCCGAAGCAGCGTTGTTTTTCCTGCTCCATTCGGTCCTAATAAACCAAATATGTTTCCTTCTTCAATATCAAAACTAATATCGTCGACAGCCTTTTGAGTAGCGTAATATTTTTTTAAATTCTGTAGTTGTAAGATGGATGCCATTGCAATTTTTAAGCTCCGAATATAGGAAAGGACTTTTGCTTAAAGTAATATTTTTTATAGCGAAACAAATAACTTAAAGAAACGTAATGTCAGCGGTATGAATTCGGCAACGAAACCGGCAACGTTTGTAAAAATATTTAATCGATGCTACTATTTTTATTCTATTTTCATTGCTCAAAGTTGCCATTTATGATAACGAAAGCAGATTATTTGTATTCATTCAAAGTTCCTGTTCTTTTTAAAATTTAGTCACAATTTTGATTTAGTCTTTTTTATTTAATTAAAACAAATGTCATGTCGTTTAAAAAGTGTGCTTACCTATTATTAATTGCTTTAGCTACTTTGAATGTTTCGGCACAAAAAGTCAAGAAGTTACCTAAAAAACCTAATATCATCTACATTCTTGCTGATGATTTAGGAATTGCAAATGTTAGTTGTTATGGTGCCGACCTTTTCAAGACTCCTGAAATAGATAAACTTGCTAAGAATGGTATCCGTTTCGATAATGCCTATACCGCACCTCTTTGTGGTCCTTCGAGAGCTTTAATCATGACGGGACGCTATCCATTTAGAACAGGGGCAATGAATCAAGATCAAACAAGTTTGATGAAACAAACTGAAGAAATCATGATGCCTTCAACTCTAAAACCTGCAGGGTATGTCACATCGTGTGTGGGTAAATGGGGACAATTGCCACTTGGACCTGCTGAATTTGGCTTTGACGACTTTATTCGTTTCAAAGGAAGTGGTGTTTATTGGAATGATAAGACAAAGGGAGAAGAGTATGTTGAGAATGGTGAAACTAAGACTTTGAAAGACGATGAATATATGCCCGATTTGATGCACAATCATTTGGTTAACTTTTTAGCAAAGAATAAAGAAAAGCCTTTCTATGTATATTATCCTATGTCGCACATTCATGCGAAGATTGTTCGTACGCCGGATTCAAAACCGGGAAGTGATTTATATACAGATAATATCAACTACATGGATAAATTAGTAGGCAAACTAATGAAGGTGCTAGACAGTCTGAAATTAAGGGATAACACATTAATTTTCTTTATGGGTGATAATGGAGAAGCAGGAGCGCATGGTTTAAGTTCTACAATTAATGGAGGAAAACATTTGATTGGGAAAAAGGGAACTATGCAAGAGTGTGGTAGCCTCGTTCCATTGATTGCTAATTGGCCGGGAGTAATTGCTCCAAGTCAAACCACAAAGAGTATCATTGATGCAACTGATTTCTTTCCTACAATCACAGAAATCGCAGGAGGTAAGTTGCCTGATAACACGATTATTGATGGTCGTAGTTTCGCACAACAATTAATAGGTAAGAAAGAACCTAAGCGTGATTGGATGTTTATGGAATTGGGTAAGACTTGGTATGTGCGAGAAGCTAAATGGAAATTAAACAAAGAGAATGAGCTATTTGATATGAGTAAAGCTCCTTATGAAGAAATATTAGTTCCTTCTGACACGAAAGATAAAGAAGCTATCGAAGCAAGAGTTAGGATACAAGGGATACTTGATAAATTAAATCCTGCAGGAGGTAAACTTGATGAAGGCGATGGAAGTGGCCGACATGCGAATAAAGTAAAGAATGAAAAGGGCGAAAAAGTAAAGAAGAATAAGAACAAGGAAAAGGAAGAAGAATAGGAGTTATAGGTTGTAGGTATTAAGTTATTAGGTTTTGAAAAACAGAAATCCCCTTTTTGCAAATTGCAAAAAGGGGATTTCTGTTGATTTACTTTCTTAGCATTGAACTATCTAGTAGATTCTATTCCTTCTTTAGTAAAGACGATTTTCTTTTGTTTATACAAATTTCCTAATGCCATCTTGAATGTCTTTTTACTCATGCCAAAAACACTGTAAATAGTCTCGGGAGAAGTCTTGTCGTTATAAGGTAGTCGTCCATTTTTCTGCACCAACAATCGCATCACCTTTTCTGTTTCTGTTTCCACCCTTTCATAGCCATGCTTTCCTAGCATGATGTCGAGTTTATTGGTTTCGGGATAAATCTTTTTGATAAAACCAATAAGTGTCTCTCCAACTGAAATGGGCTTGAAAACATCATTGTAATGAATTAATCCGAGGTGTTGATTATTGACAATAACAGAATAGCCAATCTCTGTTTTCCTATAGACCAAAATCGTTACCTCTTCAAGTTCTTTAACAGTCAATTCAACGTTTTGCAAATCCGACTCGAACCATTCTGTACCTACTAATCGGCTTGTGCGTTCATCAATTTTTACTTTTACCAAGTAGGATTCCCCTTCTTTCATTCCAATCCTCTGAAAAGCACGAGGAACAAATAAGTCCTTCATTAATCCCATATCTAGAAAAGCACCAATTTCAGTTACAGTACGCACTTTAAGATAGGCAATGTCGCCCACTTTTGCCTTACTTTCAAGTGTAGTAGCAATTAATCTATCCTCGGAATCATAGCAGATAAATACCCTAATTTCATCACCTACTTTAGTTCCTTCGGGTACCCACCGATTTGGCAACAAGATACCCTTCTTTCCATCCTCGAGATATACGCCAAACTCTAGTAAGCGTTCTACTTGCATTAGATTATAATCACCAATTTTAATATTCATTTTATTTAGTTGTTAGTGGTTAGTTATTAGAGGTTAGTTTAAGATATAAGTATAAATAAAACGCTAAAGTCATATTTTATCTCTAACCACTAATAATTAATAATTTGTTCTTGTATAGTTTCTGGAATTGTTCTCCATTCGTACTGCTGATTGCGTAGTTGTGGTTGGAATCCTGCTTCTTTGATAGCAGCCTGAATTGTTTTGTAGGTAAACCTATGTGGCGCACCTGCTGCACTCACCACATTTTCTTCAAGCATGATACTACCAAAGTCATTTGCTCCACTATGAAGGCTCAATTGTGCGGTTTCTTTACCTACAGTCAACCAACTCGCTTGTATGTTTTTAACATTCGGCAACATGATTCTGCTGATAGCAATCATCCTTATATATTCATCAGGAGTTGTCAGGTTTTGAACCCCTCTAATCTTAGCCAATAAGGTATCTACGTCTTGGAAAGTCCAAGGAATAAAGGCAAGGAATCCCTTTGCGTCTGTAGGTTTCTTAGCTTGTATTTCTCTTATTTTCACTAAGTGAACAAACCGTTCTTCTAATGTTTCTACATGTCCAAACATCATGGTAGCACTTGTGGTTATACCTAAGTTATGTGCCTGATGCATGATTTCGAGCCATTCCTCTGCTCCACATTTACCCTTACTAATCAATCTACGCACCCTATCTACTAATATTTCTGCACCTGCACCCGGCAACGAATCCATTCCGGCTTCCTTTAATGCCTTCAATACTTCGTAATGTGTACTCTTTTCTAACTTAGTGATATGTGCCACTTCAGGCGGTCCAAGCGTATGTAATTTGATTGTAGGAAACTCATTCTTGATGGCACTAAATGTATCAGTATAATATTTTAGTCCCAACTCAGGATGATGCCCTCCTTGCAGCAATAATTGATCGCCACCCCATCGGAGGGTTTCTTCTATCTTTTCTCGATAGGTAGGCATATCAGTGATATAAGCCTCTGCATGACCGGGAATGCGATAGAAATTACAGAACTTACAGTTTGCCACACACACGTTTGTGGTGTTCAGGTTTCTATCAATTTGCCAAGTTACTTTTCCATGAGGCACCTGAATCTTCCGTAATTCATCGGCTACAAACATTAATTCTGTTAGTGGAGCATGTTCAAAGAGGAACATTCCTTCCTCCACACTTAAAAATTCAAAGGCTAATGCCCTCTTATATAATTCAGATAATTGCATACTTAAATCTCTTTTGAAAAAAAACAAAGTTAGGGATGTAAAGTTGCGAGAGAAATTCAATTTAGTTTTAAGTATTTAGTGGTAGGTTTTAGGTAATACGACTTAGGAAACCGGCTGATTTAAAATCATATATGTCAAATTTGATACTTATTACCTAATACTTACAACTTATAACTTTTCTAATCACTTATTAGCGATTGAAAGCAAAGGGCTACGCTGCTATATTTGCCGTCAATTAATTTCGAATAAACGTTAATATTTATAATAAATATGGGACATAAAAAGTTGGTTAGGTTTGAGGCAATTAAGAGTTTTCCAAATGTATTGGAATACCCTGTGGGAATGCAAGGGCTGTGGCATCAGCAATTTGGAAATAGTAATCCTATTACCCTTGAATTAGCCTGCGGAAAGGGTGAATACGCTGTAGGATTAGGGAGAATGCATGATAAACGGAATTTTATTGGAGTTGATGTTAAAGGAAACCGTATTTGGCGAGGGGCTGTAACTGCAATAGACGAAGGACTTACAAACGTTGCTTTTTTACGGACAGAAATAGATAAACTAACCAATTATTTTGCACCTGACGAAATTAGTGAGATATGGATTACATTTCCTGACCCTCAACTTCGGGCTTCAAAGGCTAAAAAGAGATTAACACATCCTAAGTTTCTGCGCTTATATCAACAGTTCTTGAAACCTAGTGCAATTATTCACTTAAAGACCGATAGTCCTGATTTATATCAATTTACTAAAACCGTAGTCAACTTATTTGATTTGCCGTTGTTAAAAGATTTTGATGACGCTTATCACCAACCTAACATTGGTGACGAACTACAGATAAAAACGTATTACGAAAGCTTAGATATCGCCAAAAGTAAACGGGTACATTATCTGCAGTTTCAAATTAATAAGGAATTGCCTCTTGAAAAAGATGAGCAATTAAAAGAATTGATTAATGGAAACGAAACTGATTGAGAACAAAGACTTTTATTATGGAGAATGTGGGTTTGTAATACTTACAGAACAATGTCATAGGGATAGGGGATATTGCTGTGGCTATGGTTGCAGACATTGTCCCTTTGAATATGAATCTGTTCCTGAACCCAAAAAGAGCGGATTGATAGCGGAGAGAGAATTAATACGTTGTAAGTTATAAATAATAAGTTGTAGGTATTAGGTTTTAAAATTTAGCTATAGTATTTACGTTATAAATGTCAGTTTTGCAACAGATTCTTTTCAGATTTCTTTCCTATTACCTATTAACTACACTTTAGAGCCCATCTTACTCTTAAATTAAAATAGACTCAGTGGCAAAAAAAGAACAATCTTCAGATAAACTAAAATCTATACTTCCAAGTGGAGGAAAAGAACAGTCCTTTTTTGAGCAGGTTTACGAAGTAGCAAGACAAATACCGAAAGGAAAAGTGACTACATATGGAGATATTGCTGCTTTTCTAGGTGCAAAAAAGAGTGCTAGGATGGTAGGTTGGGCCATGAATGGAGCGCATACACAAGAAATACCAGTACCTGCGCAACGAGTTGTAAATAGAAATGGTATGCTGAGTGGGAAAGCGCACTTTGCAACTCCTACATTAATGCAAGAACTCTTAGAAAACGAAGGAATTTCAATAGAAAATGATACTGTTGTTGATTTCAAAAACAAACTTTGGAAGCCTTAATAAACAAATTGGTCTCCTTTCAGGTTTACTACTCCTAAGTTTTCCATCGGGAACACAATGGTATTCTTCAAGGAATACAAGGGTTTAACCAAGATTACGCAATAGACACGTTATGAAATTCAGAAATACAAAAAAGACAAGTTTTTATACAGATTTTTTGACTGATAACATAATAAATTACGTTGAAGTCAAACAAATCAAGTAAAAGCTTGCGTTTGAAGTGGTTGTGAATTGTAATAGTTTCCAATTGCGTAATCTAGGTTTAAAGTTTTTTTATTTCAACTTTCATTCGTTTAACTTTCAACATCTACTTGTTAAAAACTTTTCTAGTTTCCTGTTTTTTGCAAAAGATAGTACTCCTCACAAAAAATTATGGCATATTTGCATCTTTAATAGTCAGTCAACTGTTGATTAATCCGTATTTGAGTATAATTCAAGCGTTTTAAGTCAATATTATTTTTTCTGATAAAAATATTACTCTACCTGATGAGCGACGAAATTAAACATGAATGTGGTTTAGCATACATCCGCCTACGTAAGCCTTTTTCCTATTATCTTCAAAAACATGGCACTGTCATGTATGGGCTAAATAAGCTTTACCTTTTAATGGAAAAACAGCATAACCGTGGGCAGGATGGTGCAGGAATTGCTGCTGTAAAATTAAATGTAGAGGCAGGATACCCTTTTCTGTCAAGAGTAAGGAGTAATGCACATCAACCGATTGTTGATATTTTTGGTAAAATAAACGGAGAAGTAAATGAAATTGTAAAGTACCAAAAGGACTTTATGAATCATCCCGGCTTAATGAAAGGTCATGTGCCCTATTTAGGAGAATTATTAATGGGGCACTTACGATATGGAACACAAGGAAAAAATAGTGTAGATTTTTGTCATCCTTTTCTAAAACGCGATACTCAGCCTGCAAGAAATATTGCTTTAGCTGGCAATTTCAATTTAGTAAATACAGAAGAATTGTATGATTTATTGAATTTGAATCCTGGAGATTTTCAAAAACAAAGTGACCTTGCAGCAATGATGGAAGTCATTCATCATTTTTTGGTTAAAGAAGATGAAAAAAATCCCAACAAACCGAATCTTACAGAAGTATTACAAAAATCTATTCCTCTTTTTGATGGTGGATTTACGGTAGGTGGACTGATTGGTAATGGAGATAGTTTTGTTTTCCGAGATGCTCATGGTATTCGTCCTGCCTATTATTATATTGATGACGAAGTAATAGTTGCAGCAAGTGAAAGGCCTTCTATCAGAACAACTTTTAATGTTGGTGAAAATGAAGTGTTGGAATTATTACCTGGCAATGCCTTAATTGTTGACAGTCAGGGCAATTATAGTGTGCAAGAAGTGGTAGCTCCGAAAGAACGTAGGGCTTGTAGCTTTGAAAGAATATATTTTAGCAGGGGTAGTGATGAAAAAATTTATAGAGAAAGAATTGCTTTAGGGTATCATCTGAGTAAACGAATTCTTGAGCGTATCAATTACAAACTGAAGACGGCTATTTTTTCCTATATCCCAAATACTGCTGAAGTGGCATTTTATGGTTTGGTAAAAGGAATGGAAGATTACCTAAACCAAATAAAGGTTCAACGGATATTAAGTTGGGGAAATAATATCACCGAAGAGAAATTGGAGGAGATGATTAACCGAAAGATTCGTCAGGAAAAAATTGCCATCAAGGATGTAAAGATTAGAACATTCATCACCGAAGATTCGAGCAGGAATGAGATGGTTCAGCACGTTTATGACATTACTTACGGTACTGTTCGTCCAGATGAGGATACTTTAATCGTGATTGATGATAGCATTGTTCGAGGAACTACACTGAAAGAGAGTATTGTACGGATGCTTGCAAGATTGAAACCCAAAAAAATAATCATCGTATCATCGGCACCTCAAATAAGATATCCCGATTGCTATGGAATTGATATGAGTAAAATGGGTGACTTTATTGCCTTCCGTGCAGCAATTGCCTTGATTCACGAAAGAAGAATGGAATCAGTGCTAATTGATATGCAGGAAAAAATATTAGAACTACAACGCAATAATCAATTGCACTCCGAAAATGTAGTTCGCCATTTGTATAAGTCCTTTACTACCGAAGAAATATCGGATAAGATAGCCCAATTAATTACACCTGAAGGCATTACTTTCCCTGTAGAAGTGGTTTATCAAACGATAGAGGATTTGCACGAAAGCTGTCCAACAAATACGGGAGATTGGTATTTTACAGGCAATTATCCCACTCCGGGAGGTAACAAGGTTTGTAATAAGGCCTTTTTGAATTATATAGAAGGAAAAAATGTAAGAGGATACTAATTTAGTGGTTAGTGATTAGTTATTAGT
>CANCPA010000096.1 GCA_947379895.1 Chitinophagaceae bacterium
TGAACTTGGAACAGTAAAATGCTTTCTGTACCAACCTGTACCCACCCAAGGAAGTTTACCTGTTTCTCCAGGTAGTTTAATATCGAAAGGGCCTTCAATTCCCCAATCATGTGGTAAACTTAATTTACGCCAAGACTTATCATCATAAGAAGGTAAAGTATAACTCACATTTCCGCCAGGATTGCCATCGGGACGTTTTGTTACCTGAACAGAATCGAAGGGGCGAGTAAACAAAGCACCATTTGAACAAAACCAATCCTTTACTTCCTTATAATCCAAGGTACTTTTATAGGGTTTTCCCATTGCATCTTTTTCAACTATCTCATCGGGGTCATTCTTGACAAAACGCCAATCTTCATTAAATAAAACTCTTTCTCTTTGAACTTCTTGTGCATTCATTTGAAGGCAAGCAGTAACAAGTAATACAGCAACAACAATCTTCTTCATTTCTTCTTTTAATTAATTAAATACTAAATAGCTTTTACCACAAGGATAACAAGGATAAACAAGGAACACAAATGTTTAATGATGCTGATTAATAGCTGATAAAATAAACAATAAATCCTTATCTACTTTGTGTTTATCCCCTACAAAATAACTTCTTTTCAAAATGTAGTTCTTTAATAATTCGAAGAAAGAATATTTCATTTCTTCCAGATACTATCAAAGCAATTTTTTTTCTTTTTTATTTTTCCAACACTAAGTTTAAAAGACACAAAGACTCTAAGTAAAGTTTAAGTTTGTTTATTCTTTGTGCATCTTAGAGTCTTTGTGTCTTCGTGTTGGAAAAAACTAAATCCATTGTGAAAACCCTTGTGTTCCTTGTGGTAAAAAACATAATTCTATTTTCCAGTGAAATTTTTGACTCCTTTTGGAGTAATCTTTTTTATCTCTTTGTTTGCATCAAAGTTGAGGCTATCAATACAAAGCTGACGCAACACATAATCTTGTTTTTGAGGGAATATGCGATGGTATAAAATATAATCCTGCCCCTTTTCCCTAAATACGGTATGATGTCCGGGTCCATAAATAGTACTATCCGCTGATGTGAAAAGAATTGGACTATTTGACCCTTCTTTCCAAGGTCCGAGAGGAGAATTTCCCACTGCATAACCAACCTTATAAGTTGCATCAATCGCCTTTCCATCAGAGAACATCAAGTAATATTTTCCAAAACGTTTCACCATGTGGGCGGCTTCAAAGAAATGTGGCGGTGTAATATCCTTTGGTTCACCATCGAAAGTTACCATGTCGCTTTTAAGTTTTACAGCCATACAATGTCCGTTAACCCAATTCCATCCCGAACCCCAATAGAGGTAAGCCTGACCATCCTCGTCAATAAATAAATCAGGGTCAATATTATGAACACCCGGAAATTGCTTTGCATTAACTACAGGAGAATTATCTGCCTTTAAGTTTTTCCAAGGGCCAAGTGGGGTAGGACTAACTCCCGCCCATACTTCACTTCCTACTGCTACATACATATAGTATTTACCATCCCTTCCTTTTCTTACAGAAGGTGCCCATACCATTGTTTCGTGTGATGTCTTGCTTGTACATGCTTCTTTAGTAGGCCAATTGAGGTGATGTTGTGTAAAATTGATGAAGTCTTTGGTTTCAAATACGCCTAATTCTTTGCCGCCCCAAGGGTCGATAGTTGCGTAGATATAATAAATGCCTTTTTCTTTGATGATGGTTGGGTCGGCAAAATAACCTTTCATGATTGGATTAGTAATAAAGCTATTCTTCTTTTGACAAAATACCGATAAACTAAAGAGGGTAAATAGCAGGGCAACCGTTGATTTAAAAATCGATGAATACATAAATGAGTGATTGAAAGATGTACTTTAAAGTATGAATGTAAAAAACTTATTGATAACGACTCATTAATAAATGTGTTTTTAGATAAATTCTACTGTAAAAGAATAAGGAATTTAAAAGATGGAAAATTAGACGTAGAGATAAATGATTTTAATGATTTTGTTAAGCGCACTTATACCCAAAAGCAGTTTCATAAATTATATCAGGATATTTCCGAGATGATTAAAAACATAGTTGAGTTATACAAGGCAATAAATAATGGTGAGATTGTTTAATGTAAAAGAACTTCCCGAAAGCTTTATTTATTCAGTATTGTATCAGCGATTATTTTTTAGTGAGAACAAAAAAACTCCTTAGTTTTACACAAAATTTTTATAAATGAAACAGTTGACAATATCAGTAGATGAATCTAAGTATGAATTTATTATTGAATTGCTAAATAATTTTCATTTTGTACAAGTGAATGAAGTTAGCGAGACAAAAAAACACACACTTAATCATATTGCCGAAGGAATGGAATATGCGATTCTTGCAAGCGAAGGGAAACTAAGAACTAAAAAAGCTAAAGACTTTATCAATGAGTTATAGCGTTGAAACAATCCCACCATTTGAAAAGGAGTTTAAAAAATTATATAAAAAATATCCTTCACTAAAGAATGACCTTATTAATCTCATTGGCTCACTCGAAATAAATCCCACCCAAGGAACATCATTAGGTAGTAACTTTTATAAGATACGACTACTTATCACTAGTAAAGGAAAAGGGAAAAGTGCAGGGGCTAGGGTAATTACACTAGTAAGAAAAATTAATAAAAAAGTTTTTCTATCTGCAATTTTTGACAAAAGTGACCAAGCAAATATTAGTGATGCTGAATTAAAAAAGTTGGCAACATATATCACTAAACGTTAAATCTCTCGGGCGGCAATTGAGTCACGCCAATGAACCTAAAATAACCAAATTGCATATTGTTTTAATTTAAAATTCTAATTCCCTTATTGCATTACAATCGTAGTTACAGACATAGGCGGCGAAGGATATACCAATGAATTTCCTTCTACTCCCTCATCTTTTATCTCTTCACAATTCTCTGAAGAGGATGTACGGTAATATTGGGCAAAATGTACATCTGATTTCAAATGAAAAGTATATTCAATTTCAGTCTGGGTATTATTGACAATCACTAGAACCACTTTTTTGTTGTCAGGAGAAGTGGCAGCTAATACATGCTCATTAATAGCACCAATTATTGAATATCCCGCAGGTATAAACTTTGAAAACTGTTCTCTTACATACATATTCTTTACCCGAACCCAATGTTGTTTCTTTATATCACCCGAAAACATACACCAAACTTCACTGCGCTCCTCAAATATTTGCCAATCAATCCATGCTACTGTTTTCAAATGATGTAAGTCCTCAACAATCCTGTCTGCCATGATGAGGTTAATTTCAAAGCCACTCTTGTCTTTTATACCGCTCGGCCCACTTTCGGACATCCAAAACCGTTTACCTGTTTTCTTGATGAAAGCCCCTGCCTTTTCTTTTTCCTTAGCAGTTCCATTGTAAGTGTGTGTATTTATTTGTGATAGTAATGGAAAAATGTCACTATTTTTCTTATAAACAGACATACTCTCATTAAATTGGCTTAACCATGAATCGTCATTTGCAGAGATGCCAATATTCAAACCTTTATCCTTTATTTTCTTTGCTAATTTCCTGATGATTTCCACTTGTTCTTTCGCATCAAAATGACAGCCTTCCTGAGTGCCGAGGTTTTTCCACCAATTAGCCGATGATTCATTAAATGGGGCAAGTGTGCGGAATCCAATATTATATTTTTTGTTGTAATGTGCAGCCACTTCAGTCAAATAATCTACAAAAGCATCCTGAAATTCAGGTTTAAGATTTGAACCTCCATTAATACCACCTGACGAACATCCTGTTTTTGTCATCCAATAGGGAGGAGAATTAGAGAAGGCCTCGAAGATGGCATCGGGACGTAACTGCTTAATTTTCAACAATACCTTTCTTTGATTGGCATCATTTTCAAAATTATAAGGAGCATCGGCACTTGCCTTATAGCCAGGCATCTCTGCACGTGCCCCCATTCCTTTGCACATGTGACCACCGATATGTGTAGGGTCGTCGCCACCACCAATATTAAATCGAAAAATGTTCATGTTTAATTCATTGGGACTACATACCTGTGCTAAAATAGTGTCTAGATTCTTCTCGCTCCATCCTCCCAAAGAATTTCCCCACCAACAGATTGATGCTCCCCAACCTTCTAATTGTTGGTATTTTTCGGAGGGATTAATATCTAATTCTACAGGCTTGCCATACATTTTTGGTTCATCATTCGCTAAAAACTTTGTACCCAATCTTTTTGCTACTTGAGCCTCATAAATATTCAATGGATAAATAACGCCTGATTCCACCCACTTGCCTTCCTTTTCTGTAATAGAAGTGGCTGTTGTAGATATTCCAACTAGATTAATCAAATTTGGAGAAAAAGAAACTGGCGGCAAATTGAGTGGTTTAGCAGATTGCAAGCCCCAAAATGTAGCTAAAGCAGCCCCACTTTTACCTAATCCACTTGCACCTCCTGTCCACCATGGACGACTACCTATACCAATATCTATGTTTGTGAAACAATTGCCATAAGGTGCTACCTTATGATGGTCGAAACAAATATTGATTCCTTTCCCATTCATAAACACATTTCCTGCCGAATGTTCAACAGATATATCATGTATATAAGTGGTATTTATTTTAAAACCCTTTATCAAATTGTCATCATCGTAGGCAGAAATCCCATGATGCCCATTTTTACCTTCCTTATCTTTTTTTCGCAAACTCTCTATAATTACATTATCGAGTGTACAGAATTTTCCATACAAATTGGGACCGCTATCTGCATCGAGAATTGTGATATCTTTTGCCCAACAATCTGAAACTTCTTTAAAGCACAATGGATTGAAACCTAATTCTGTAAAATGACCCATATAGGGTTGATTAGGGAATTGGATTGAGAAAGATTCAATACCACTATTCGAAACAGTAGGAGAGAAGCTATTGATAACGGGCGTCCATCTTGTTTCTATATCAAATCTTAATGGGCGATTAAACGTTATAGTTTTACCATTTATTCCAGTAATCCTCACCACAATTGATGCATGTACCCTCGGGCGTTTATATGCTTTTGCATCCAATTTTGGGTCATTTGAAGAACCATTTTGTTGTTGTGTGACTGTTGCACCAATTCCTGAAATATCTCCTGCATCACCTCTATAAAGGTATTTAGTAAGGGAATTGTCGGCAGGGTCTGATTCGTAAATTTCAATTCTTTGACCAATTTTCAGACCTTTTGTGTCTTCAACTTGAATTTGATTCGAACCATATTTTGTTGGTGAGGTAATGTTTGTAATCAAAGTAGTACCATAATCTCCCTTGAAATTGATTATTCCTCCACTCCATGAATAGTTAGAAGTCCGTTTGCCGCCTCCATTTAAAGTCCAATCGGGTAAAACATCCGTCAAGCTAATGGGGAAATAAAGTATAGTCTTATCAACGCCTGCACCTCTTAAAACTAAATTACTCTTGGTAATCTTTAGCATATCATTTAATACATACTTGCCCGCAGGTATCCAAACTGCTCCATTATTACAAGCCTCAATAGCCGCTAAAAATGCTTTTGTATCATCGGTATGACCATCGCCCTTAGCACCAAAATTCTTTACATTCACCTTAATAGGCAGAAATGGAATCTTCTTTTCACCTTCAGAATAGCCTGCATGGGAAAAGTCGGGCAAGCGGCTTTCAGGCGTCCACAGTTCACCACTGTTACCCCAAAGTGCCGACCTGTTTTGGGCATAATTAGAAACGGTTATCAAACTAAGCAGGCTAACTAAAAAAATATATCTTATCAAATACATGACTAAATTTTAAATGAAAATATAAACTAATGGCATCACTAAATTCACTTCTTAACCTAGAACTTTTATTTTAGAAATAGGTCTTATCAAACTTCGAGGTTTATCAAAAATCGTATGCATGTTAATGGCATTACTTGCATTATTATTCTTTGAAACCTTTCCTTTCAATGAAATGGTGAGGATTGACTTGGGCAAAAGAGTAATTGAGTCCTTATTAAAGTTCCCAATAAGCACACAAGAATCATTCATTGAGGTTCGATACATTTTACCCGAAGAAATAGAAAAATAAGATGGATTCAACTTTATTGAGCGTCTTTCATTGCTATTATTGATAAGCACAACGGATACAGAATCGTTGTTTGGATTGATAAAGGCACTCGCAGATAAGGTTGTATCAGATGGTGTAATGTCAATCATTTGCCAATTTGGCTTAATGAAATTGGTGAATTGTTTTACTGCATAATATTTCAAGGTAACCTTATATCCTGTCTTTGTTTGCCAATGCGATTTATCACTAGGATTCTCTGTACTTATGAGTGCTCCTTCAGAATTAGGCCAAGCATAAGTCCAGAGTATATAACTTGATGCTTGTTCAACTAAAAGAGAATTTTGAATCAGTTGTGCTGTAAAAAGCCAATCCCCTTCACTATATTCTGTTTGGAACAATGGTTTTGTAGGATAGCTTTCATGCAAATACTTAAGATTCCCAATGTAAGAATTCGCATTTTTAGAAGACCCTCCTGTATAAAGATGATGATTAATACCATAGCACTTCGACAAATCCATGTTTTGGGTGTAATCAGTAATATTTGGTCCCCATTTCTTTTCAATACCAAACACTTCCGGTCCGAGAAATTTGGGCATAATGGTTAAATGACTCTTGTATTTATAGATGGTGTCAAATACCCTGCTGAATGCCTCACCATAAGATGCCACCCGAACTTTTCTTTTTAAAGTGTCATCGTAAATCACCTGTTCTTTAGGCATGAAAATACATCCTTCATACCCTGGCCCCCAATTTGGTTCGTTTTGAATACTTAAATATTTAATGGGCATTCCTCGATAATCATATTGTAGGATGGAGTTATACCACCATTTTGCATAGTCACCATACACAAATTCCCCCTTTTTATTACTATCTAGAGTGGCTTTAGTATCGTGATTTCTTGTATCATGATTACATTTATAAGCAGCAGGTGGACTCCATGTTGATAATAGCAAATCGGTAGGCGTTCTCTTATTCGCCTCTGCCACAATTTTCGCACTCGTCGCCAATCCTGGATTATCACCTCCTTCATTCATGTATTCGTTTCCTAAACGAAGAATTGTAGTACCCAAATTTTTAAATAGATAGTCGTAAATCTTATCCGAATTTGGATTTGACGAAATCCAATCACCATAATAAAAGATGGCTCCTCCAAATCCTTCTATTTTTTGGAATCGTGTTTTGGGATTAAAGGTTAATGAAGTGGATTGTGAAAAGACTGATGTAGTTAATGTCAACGAGAAAAGTAAGCAGAAATATTTCACCATATTATTTAAAGATGATTCACGACAAATAAAAAAGTGCACTACTATTTATAGTACATACTAATAAAAAGAAAATTGACAATATTTCTACCTATTAATAAGCGTATTAATGCTATAAAACTTTTCTAAAATTATTTTACTTCCAAATGATATACATACATAGGTGAAAGGGAAACAGATTCTATTACAGCATTTGTCCACTTTTCCAAACGTTCTTTTCGATAGGCATCTTCTACATAAATATCATAATCGGCAGGCATTGGCATTACCTGTGCCTTTAATTTGGTATCATTCTTTCCTAAAACAAATCCTAAACGAAACTTACAAACGCCATCACCATTAAATTGGTCATAAGCCAAAAGGTTATTCGTTTTATACATGGCTAATACATCGCCCGAATAATGAATGTCGGCAAACCAATCCTTTACTAACCCCTTCACGGGTGCATTGAAAGTAAGTGAGTAGTTGTGCTGATTGGGCAAATCGTGGTATTGATAGAGATAATAATGACCGGGTTGCTTTAAGTTATAATTCTTTTTACTCTTTGTATATACTCCTATTATAGAATCTTGAAAACGATTGGCCTCCTTGATATCAACCACCGTATTATCTTCTTTCAACTGTACATTCCCTTCGATTTTTTCAATTGGAAGAATATAATAATTAGCAATTTGTGATTTTGATTCATTTTTAGTAACAGTCAACTTTTCATTGGCTATCCCCTTTACAACTGCATTTGGAAATAGTGACAAACTAACATTCGGGTCTTTATTTATTTTCTCCACCCTAAGTTTATTTCCTTCAAGGATTATTTCGGCATTTCCCCAAACCAATAGTTCCTTATTAGCTACTGTTATTTTATTAGCAGTTAAGGCCATGTTTTTAGGCAATATAAGTACAGAGGACGTTTTTCCCTTTTGATTGGTTACTGAAAACAAGGCAATAGAATCTTTTGGAATAACTACTTGATAACTCTTATCGTTCTTATTAATCGTGCAACCTGCTATTCCTGATACATTCTTAATGCCCTCAATTGCAAATTGAAATTCAGAAGACTCCTCACTAAAAAATACGAATGAAGTAGTTCCTCCGTTTTGCAATATACAATAGGGTTGTGCTGTGGCATAATGCAATAGGACCTCATTCAACTTGAAATTATAGGGCCACATGGCATAACTGTTTTTGGGAAATACAATGGGTTGGCTTGGAATATTATCATTACCTGTTGAATTAACAAGATGCAATTGAAAATTCGGTACAGAAGGCAAATCTAATAATCGTTGATAATTAGATAAGAAGATAAAGCCACTGCCATTATTTAGTCGGATGGAACTCTGAACAGTATCAATTGATTGATGAGACCTAACCATTGTCTTCGGAAAATAGGGTCTTTCTTGGCATAAGTCTGCTCCAAAATCTTTTATAAATCTATTCAACAATCGCAGTTCGCCAAAGCTTTCTACGGTATTATCCATTGCACCTACAGGTGCTTGAAAGTCATAATTAATGATGGGCAAAGGGAAACTATGCCATCTTTCTTCTTCCATTGTCGTCTTTCCAATTGGGTTGATGCCACCATGATACATATAATATCCCATGCCATTTACACCATCGGCAATTCTTGTAAAGGCAGTACCTCCAATATCCTTAGCACTCACCACTACCCGACGATGATACGTATTCTGCATCCCTCCGCCTAATTCGGCACTTAACTTAGGAAAGGTATTACGCACCTTAGTATCAATTTGCCCCAACAAATCAGCCCCTATTTCCTTATCATTTTCTAATGGCTTTATGAAAAAGGTAGTCTTATAGAGTTTCTTTGTGTGCCACATCCACGGGCTATCAGGATAACCACCCATTGTAAACAAAAATTCATCTTGTTCATCAGGTCCTTGTGCAAATGCAGAATAATAGGGCACATCGAAACCTGCATTAATCGCTAAATATTTCAGGGTCTTCATGTGCTGATATACTTCTTGCTTTTGGAATTGCAACTCGTTTTCTATCTGTACACCAATGATTGGTCCGCCTTGCTTAAATAATTGACCATCACATTGTTTATAGGTTTGTTCAAAAAATGTTTTTACATATTTCAGATAGGTAGGGTCATCTTTTCTTTTACCAAAGTTTCCATATTGTAGCCAATCAGGAAAGCCTCCATTTCTAGCCTCTCCGTGCGACCATGGTCCAAGTCTCATCCAAACATACATATTGTATTTTTGGCAAAGTGACAAAAACTTATTTAGATTCTTGTTGCCACTCCAATCAAATTTACCTTGAGTCTCTTCGTGATGAATCCAAAATACATAAGTGGAAATTGTTTGGATACCCCCTGCCTTCATTTTCAGGATAGCTGTTTCCCATTCACTTTCAGGACAACGGGCATAATGAAATTCGCCCATTACAGGAAACCAAGGCTGACCATTCTTAATCAGGTATTGACTATTATAGGTAAATACATCTCCTTTTGGTGATGACGAAGTGCCCATCTTTAAAAAATCTGCACGTACTTTTTTGGGTCTTTCGGTAATATCAATGGTATATTGAGGTTGTGCATATAAATACCCGACTCCCAATAATGCAATTGCAAATAATAATTTTCTTTTCATTTTATTTTATTGTAATTATTGTCTTCTTTCCTTCCATGCTACTTGTACCCACGACCAATTCGAAAGTTCCAGAACCATTTTCAGGTAATAGCTTTTCGTTTAGATAGGAAAAGTCTGAAGGGTTTAATGTGAAATCTACTTTTTTTGTTTCACCCGAAGAAATATGAATTCGTTTGAAAGCCTTTAACTGATTCATAGGTTGTGAAATTCTACACTGTAGGTTAGTTAGATAGACCTGTACAATTTCATCGCCATCTTTTGAACCTGTATTGGAAATATTGATAGAGAATTGAACACTTTCGTCCTTTTTATATTCCTTCTTACTTAATAAAATACTATCATATTTGTAGTTCGTATAAGATAATCCATAGCCGAAGGGGAAAAGTGGATAATACCTGCCTACCCTGATAAGGTCGGGTGAAGTTTTATTAACTTCAGGATACTCAGCTATTGAACCCTCCCTTCCATAAGCACGATGCATCAGACACATAGGAAGTTGCCCCGTATTTCTTGGAATAGTCACCGTTAATTTTCCAGAAGGATTCACTTTCCCTGCCAATACTTCTGCCAAAGCATTACCACCTTCCTCACCTCCAAAGAATTGTAGCACAATACCATCCACCTTTTTTATCCAATTTGTCATCGTAATAGGACGGCCATCTATTAATGTCACTACAATTGGTTTGCCTGTCTTACTTATTTCATTAATTAAATCCTCCTGAACGCCCATCAGATTCAAATCAATACGGTCCTTTGTTTCTCCACCTGTTGTCCAGTTTTTTCCACCCATTGCCATCACAACAATATCAGCATCTTTAGCGGCATTGACCGCATCTGCAAATCCTTGCTTGTCATTACCCGTAAGATTACATCCCTTTGAGTAGGTGATAGTTGTCGATTCTCCAAATACCTCTTTAAGTCCCTTCAATAGTGTATTACCCTTTACCCCATTTGCCGAATATCCACCCAATTCTAACAAATCTGCATTCGGACCAATCAGTGCAATCTTTTGAGCAGTAATAGGTAATATGTTATTTTTATTCTTTAATAGAATCACACTCTCTTGTGCTGCTTTACGAGCGAGTTGTCTGAATTTAGGAGCGTCTTCCAATTGCTTAGCATTTGTTGCATCAATGAAGGGATGTTCAAATAAGCCCATTTCAAATTTAACACGCAGGATGCGTCTTACATTCGCATCAATTTCCGATTCCTTATATTTTCCATCTTTAATCAATTGAATTAAGTTGACAAAACATTTCAATCTAGGTAATTCCACATCCAAACCCGCTGCCGAACATAACTCAGCTGCTTCATTCAGGTCTTTTGATGTGTGGTGATGATTTACAGTATGTGGTACTCCACTCCAATCGGAGACAGTAAATCCTTTAAAACCCCATTCAGTTCTCAAAATATCTGTCAATAACCAATGATTAGCATGACAAGGAACTCCATCTATTGCATTATATGCCGCCATGATTGATTTTGCCCCTGCCTTAGTAATTGCAGCTTTGTAAGGAACAAAATGTATTTCTCTAAACTCACGCTCACTAAATCCTATGTTACCTGCATCCCTTCCACCATCAGCAACGAAGTTTGCCAAGAAGTGTTTAGGCGAACAAATGACCCCATTCTTTTGTACGCCTTTGATATATTCTACACCAAAACTTGCTGATAGAAAAGGGTCTTCTCCATAAGTTTCTTCCATACGGCCATGACGAGGGTCTCGAGCTAAATCAAGGTTTGGAGAAAGTACTTGTCTTGTACCACGACTATAAGTCTCTTTTCCTATTGCATCGCCAATTTCATTCATTAAGGATAAATCCCAGGTTGACGACAACGCAATTGCCTGCGGATAACTTGTAGAACCGTTGCCCATACACCCATGCAAGGCCTCATCATTTATAATAGTCGGTATTCCCAAACGAGTTTCTTCAACAGCCACATGCTGAATGTCATTTGCAGTCTTAACTGAATTTACAGCATGCATATCGGTGGTAGGACAACTAAAATTGCCAATTCCATGCGACTTCATTAATGCACGGATATGTTCGATTGAAAACTTGCCACTTGTCTTAAATATTTCATCCCCTTCTCCTAAGCGGACAGCACTCATTTGATAAACCTTCTCTTCGACAGTCATCCTACTCAATAAGTCATTGATTCGCTGTTCAATAGGTAGTTTTGCATTTTTGTAAATAGGTAGAGTGTCATTTTTAGACTGTGCAGTACTTTGAGCAAGTAATAGAATAGAACTCAGAACAAATAAGAATAGATTCTTCATAAAAAGCAGTAATTATTATTTTGATTTAATAAAGGATAGTTTGGTTTAAATCTACTAGCAAGTTTACAATCTTTTATGAGTCGGTTAATAAATGAAATCATTATTTATCCTGAAATTATTCAATAAATTATAGTAATAACAGGACGTTTTTTTGCAGAATCAAATGCTAATGAAAGTCATTACTCATATTTTAACTCTCATTATTTTTTTCATTCATTGTATTGATATTTAAAAAGGGATAACAACATTGCTGTCATTATCCCAATATTCAATTTTGATAATAAGTTACAGGTTTGTAGTTACTTGTAACCTGACAGCTAGGCGAGGAGTTCTCATTTGCTGTTTGAAATGTTAAACGATGCGACGCGAACTAGTAAATGAGAGGGGTTTTTAATCCCGTTGTATATAAAGAACCAGAGATTCTTTTTTATTAGCAGTTCGGGATACGCTTCGCTTTTTATCCACAAACAGCTTGCAAAGATCTTTCCGAGCTGATTAAAAACGGAGGTTTATTCTGTCCAACATGCTAATGCAAATACTCGTGTTGTGCATTCTTTTTTGTCATACCGTCTGCTCTTTTATTTCATCAATAAGTGTTGCCAAAAGTTCAATATTTCCTCCATATTTTTTTAAGAACACTTCTTTGCTTATTAGTTTTCCTATTCCGCTGCTTGTCCCCATCCCTTCAATTACCCAAAATAAATTTTCAGCACCAAAGTCAATAAACACTTGCCTTTTAGTATTATTCCATGACCTCCGATACCAACTCCAAGAAAAATCGTATTCGTCTTTGCGAGCTTGAGTATTCTTGTTTACTAAAGGATTGTATCTTAGATAATATTCTTCTTCCTCGTCTAGTTGTACTGAACGAGAGCGTTTATAACTAAAATTATCTTTGAAAGGGTTGCCATTAATAATCCATATCATGCCTTCGCCGTAAAAATCTTCTCGTTTGTGAATGATTGATTTTTGAATTGGAGAATTTTGAAGTTCAATCACAATACTTTCACGAGTACAGATGTCTGCGATATGTTTAATACCGTTCTTGGAAATAACTATTTCGCAATTGTCTTTACCGAAAGTTAGCTTCCAGTTTTTATGCCACTGAGTTTCTGGTTCATACCAAGTGTCACAGCTTTCGTCTTTACTATGAGCCCAATGCCAAAGGTTAACCTCACCGCATTTTGAAATAACAGATTTATTACACAATGGACAATTTCCTTTTGTTTTAGGAGTTGCTTCTACTTTTTCACTGTTAACTGTGGCAAAAAACATGTTATGTAAGTATTCTTTATTTTTTCCGTTGTTGGTGATCTTCACAAACAACACTACTGAGGTAATTTTATTTTCAAATATAGGATTTCTTAGTATAAAGACATAGTTAAACACACCAATTATATTAGCGAAGCCACACGCGAAACGCGTGCGGCAGCTCTAGTAGATTGTAGCGAGAGACGCGGACTAGCTAGGACTAACTGAGAATCAAAGCTTAGTATTTACTTTTGAACAAGTATTAATTTTTGTAGTTTAGTTTTTGGAAAAACTAAGCTTTTATGTTTTTGAATATCATAAACAAATAAAAAATTTTTAGTTTGACCAACGTAAGTAATATTAGAATCACACTTAATTGTGTCTTTTTCGAAATAAATTTCAGTTCCGAAATATTTGTGCTCATCTTTTATTTCTGTGGCTTCCTTAAATGTATTTTGAATTATTAAGGTAATGAAGAGATACGCCATCATAAAAATATTTATATAAGTAGCAGGTATTGTATATCTATATTGTTTTATGTAAGATATTCTAACTTCACGAGTAATAAATATAATTACATATATTCCTGGATACGAAATCAAAGTACATAACAATTGATAATTCCACTTATTGGTGACTAATTGAAATATTAATAATACTAGAGTTAAAATTATTAAAATATAAAACTCTTTAAAGTCACTTTTAATTCTTTCAACAAAGTTTAATTCAGAATTTTGTGTAAATGATTTTTGACTTTCTTCTCCTATCTTCTTTCCAAAAAAAGTCAGCATTGCAAGCATAGGAACAATTGTAGTTAATAAATAATTAATTAAGTTGTCGAAAAAAGAAATCAATACTTCTGTTAAGTCCAAGTAATCAATGATTCTAATTCCGAATAAATTATAGAAGATTATTAGTTTTATGCAGCCAACAAAAATTAAAAATGCTGGTGAGTATTTAAGAATTTCGATTAATTGTTCTTTCTTGAAAAAATTTATCATTTATGTTCGACTTTGTTTGCGTTCCATTAACTATTGTTTCTTAATCGCACGCTATTGCACGCGTTTTGCAATCAGATTAACTTGAATAATACTTAAATCTAATTGATTATACACACTACCACATAATAAACTTACCAAAGCAACACGGGAAAATACTGCACTTGCAGCCAAGTTTATGTGGTCTTGTTGGTGGTGTAAATTATTTAATAATAAGATTTTTAATTTTTGATGTTGAAAAAATCCTTGTAGTACTATCCTTTCTACTGTAAAGGAATAAATAATTCGATGTTTTTCCAACGAGAATTAAAGAATCAGTCGATTTGATATTTTTCCCATTGTAATCAAAGGAAATGTGACCTTGTTTATCTTCAGTTATACCATCTTTAATTTCCTTTCGCGCAAGTCTTCCGTAGGATGACTTGTGTGTAATAGTCGAACCAGTTTATAACTGGAAATCGCTTAAATACCCTTCAAGTCCACGTCAAACACCCTACAATCTTCCCTGCTACCGCATCGCTTGTGGTCTAGTCTTCGCTTAATAAATAACAACCCTATCCACCCTTGCTCAAAAATGTCGTTATTATATACTATTATACCAACCCTCAAATTCAATTATTATATTTTCTTATGCAGGAAGTCTTCTTAATCGGATAGTCTTTCTTTGGGATATCCTTCCTATAATGAAACAAATATAAAGGAAAGGTTTGCAATAATTCGTCATTTGTTTAAAATATATTTTCAAATCTACTCCTAACACCATTTAAGAGAAAAAGGAGTCTAATTTTCGCATAACCATGTTTCTTTAGCACTATTGTTTAACACAATCCATCATTTCCCCCATTCCCTTCCCCGTAATAATAAACTTTGCCCATTTTTCAAAGTTTATTTGGCTGTTTCAATACTTTAACTCCACCTTTGTGCCTCAGAAGTTTTGGATAGCTTGTTGGTTCGACTATATAAAACTTCGCATTTCTCCGATTGGCTTTGCCACCTCTCAAAAATGAACCTACTCAATGCTACGTTCTCATACCTTATCTTCTTTTTATTGTCACAGATAGCTTTATTCTATAGTCTTTATTCATATTTTACTAAGTACAGTAGTTAACGCATCATCTTTGTGACATAAAGCTCGAAGAACAGTTGTTTAAATAAACAGATTAAGTCGTAAAACAAAAAGTAGTAGTAATAAAGCTCGCAGAATACAGCATAAAACTAGCATAAACAGGCATCTTACTCGAAGAAGATTTTATAAAAGGAAAAGTAGGAAGTATAAAATCAAGACAAGCAAGAATAAAACCTAACTAAGACAGTAAATTGGAAGGAGATGTGAAAATCCTTCTCAAAGAAGGCAGGAAATAATTGTAAGAAGTAAGATTAAATGAATAGTAAGTAAGAATTAACGACTAATCGTAAAGGAAAACTGAAGATTATGTAGATATAATAGTAGAATTACCATGAAGAACATCCGAAGAATCATGAGAAACGACAAAATGAAAGATGAGCTGAATACTTTGAATCTTTATAATCGTGTTCTCAGTAGAAAAACAAAAAATTCTACACAAAGTCTTAGATAAATCAATCATCAAATCACCCAAATCACTCAAATAAGTGATTATTATTTTATCAATATGAACAACGAAGCACAAGCAAGATTGACAAGAAATGGGATAGTGAATTCCTATTTGGCAAAAAATGCGGCTGTATTTGCAACAGATGTAGCGATGAAAACAATCTCTGCTAAATTCGTCAAGGATACAGACGTTGCTGCTGCCGCCTCAATTGAAGCAGAAATAGATAATACTGGATATAGTGCCGAAAAATTGTTGGCAAAGACAACCGCTAGCATTACAGCAGCTGAATTGTGTGGCAACTGTCAGGTGAAATTAGATATATCAGAAAATACAATTGTTTCGAGTTCTCTTCATGCTGCCGTTACCTATTATTCCACCGTAGCAGCTGCACTTTGTTGTAGTAGATTAATGGGCGTGTACAATATTCTGTTGGAAAACTTGACGCTAATAACCTCTGATTATCTTACAGCCGCACAGTTAGAATCATTTTTAGAAGAAATTAATACCTACAAAGAACTTGTAGGTCGTGCAGGAATGGTAATTGGAGGCGAAACTGTTGCGACAAAACTCGCAGAAAGCACTTTGAAGGTGACAAATGCTGATTTAGTAACCATGCAGAAAGCAGCATTGAAATATAAGAGTAAAAATCCTACTTTTTATAAAGGGCTAATAAAGTCAATCAAGATACCAACAATTTCAGTGCGGCATACCCCTGTTGTAGTTACTGTATTTGATGCTGTGACTAAAGAACTAATCGGAGGTGTGTCGGTCAAGATGACCAAATCGAAAGAAACACATGTAACCAATCTAGAAGGTATCATGACTTCAAATACCGTGTCGGCAGGAAATACAATGGCAACCTTAGATAAGCTTGGCTATTTCTCCACGCTAAAGCAATGGAAAATCTTACGTGGACAAATAAATGAATTTACAGTTTATCTAACTCAAGGAACAATGACAGCCGAGGAGGAAGAGGTCTTTGCAGTTAAATTAGCAGAAGCAATTGCCGCCGAAAAAGCAGCAACCGCGGCAAAATCTAAGTCGAGAAAGGCAAACAAAGCCGCAAAGGGTGAGGAAATCTGAAATGTCAAGTTTGAATATGAAATATGAAGTAAGAAATATAAGTTGCCAATAAATACTCTTTCCTTGAAATGCAATAAAATAAATCTAAAATAAATGTCTATTACTTATAAGCTACAACTTAATACTTACAACGTAAAAACGTAAAACGTAAAACCTACAACTTAATACTTAATACTTCAATGGAATCGCAACATTACAACTCCAATTTCTTTTAGGGTCCATAGGGTAAGCACCAAATAGATAGATTGGCTTATCTTTTTCAATCAACAAACAAGGCCGTTCTAATTGACTTGTTGCCTTTGTTCCATCTTCCCATTTAATACGACTGTCTATCACCTTTGGATATTTACTTTCCTTCCAATCAATGCCATTATCAGATTGAAGCAATGCCCATGCACCCACATCTCCCGTAAATCTTCCGACCACATCCCTCACGATTGCATAGTATTTATTGTTGTAATGACACAAAAAAGGGTCTTCTGCAATCATCCAATCCTTTTTGCCATCATTCCTTTCAAATATCCGCTTGCTTTCCTTTACAAAACCCTCAATTGGAGAGTTTGAAGTAGCTACACCATATTTCACGTTGCTACCACGCATCGTACCATTCTTTCCTACTTCCTTATAGACCATCACAAACTTCCCTTTTTTGTTTACAGCTACTCCGGGATTTGTCATAAGCAAGGCATCATCGGCAGTACTATCAGTACTCACATCAATTATAGGATGGTCAAAACGTTTCCAATCTCCATCAAGTCTTTCAGCAACTGCCACTCCAATACGCTGCTTATTTCGGTATGCCCACCAATCCTTATTTTGAATGGCAATTGGCAAAGTAACTTTTGGTTCGGCTGATAAACCCATATAGTACAAATAATATTTCCCCTTAAACTTCAATACGGTAGGATTTAAGGTACAATCACCATCCCAATATTGTTTGCCTCGTGCAGGCAAAATAACTTTGATATGCTTGTATGGTCCCTGTGGGAAATCGGAAACTGCCACCGCAATTTCAGCCTCAATTACCCACGCCATATACCCATCCTTTCGTGGCCACCGGGAGTACAACATATAATACTTGTTGTCGTTTCCCTTGCAAACCGAGCCACACCAAATAAAGTAACTACTGTCAAGAAATCGATTAGCAAGTGGAACAGGTTGAACCATTGCACCAAGGTTTAAATCATCTGTTGACTGTGCATTTGCTTTGTTGATAAGCAATACTGAAATAAGTGATAGAATAATTAAAATATATTTCTTTCTCATAAATTAGTTCAATTACAGTCTCATGTTACACAACATTTAAACACTTAATAAAGATTTACCACATAGGCACAATAGGCACATAGTATTTTATTCTAGTCTAGAAAAGAACACATAGAAAAAAAGTTTCACTTTTTTAAACTCTAGTCTATGTGAACTTAAAGTGAAACGCTTTTTACCTTAGAAATTGTTTTCTTTGTGCCTAATGTGCCTCCTATGTGGTAACCATTTTTTAGAAATTTGTGAGCTTGCGGAAGGTGAGTTACAGATGTGATTACTTTACAACGGCTTTCAATGGAACTGCAACATTGCCACTCCAATTTCTTTTAGGGTCCATAGGGTATGCACCAAATAGATAGGTGGGTTTATCTTTTTCTATCAATAGACAAGGACGTTCCAATTGACTTGTAGCCTTCGTTCCATCTTCCCATTTAATTCGACTATCTATCACCTTTGGATATTTACTTTCTTTCCAATCAATGCCATTGTCCGATTGAAGCAATGCCCACGCACCTGCATCGCCTGTAAACTTGCCTACTACATCTCTTACAATTGCAAAGAATTTATTTTGATAATAGTATAAAAATGGGTCTTCCGCAATCATCCAATCCTTTTGTCCATCAGATTTCTCGAAGATTGGTTTAGGCTGTTTGACAAAATTACCAATAGG
>CANCPA010000097.1 GCA_947379895.1 Chitinophagaceae bacterium
TATGTTTTATTTTTTTATAGAAACAAGATTGGCATTAGGGCATGTTTTCTTGGATAAGGATGTAAAGGAAGGAGAAGCATATTTATATTACGTCTATAAAATAGATAAAAATAAAAAAAGAACTTTTTGGGGAAAAACAGAAATATGGAGTAAAATTGGTAATTATAAACTTTCTTATTTTAATCCAAAATTAATAAAAAGAGAAGTCAAAGACAGCAGTATAGCTTTTCAATGGGCCGTACCAATTGCAATAGATTTTGATACAATTGTCAAGCCTATAAAACGATTGCCATTCGATCTAGACGGGTCGCTATATAACACATTCTTTGTACCAAGTTCTCTCAGGGCTAAATTGCAATTATGTGTAAACAATGAATGGAAGGATTTAGTTGGGAGACTGAATGGTCTTGCAAATATAACAGGAGACACTCTTTTTTTTAATTTCTTTCAACGACAATTGCCTGGAGATGTTGTCAGAGCAAGTATACAATTAGAAGATGAAGTATATAATACCGGCAATCGATCGGATACAGTGAATGCTTTTTTAATAACGGATAAATCTGCCCCTCGTATAACAAGGCTTAATGTTCGGGATACTTTAAATGCAATCGCAATATCGTGGACCAATTTAAAGTCTAGTCCTTATTTAGCAGGTGTGCAAATTATCAAATATTGGAACGGAGGTAATATAGATACATTGCCAATTTTGCCAATTTCAGATTCAATTTACTTGGATTATCAAGTAAAAATAGGAATTAATTATAGATATGAAGTTAGAGCATTATATCAACCAGCATTAGCTGCATTTCAAACTATACCTTCTAGTGGTGTTGCAACTTTAATGAAACTTTCTAGGCCAGATCCTCCATTTAACTTAAAAGTAAAACAAGAAGGTAAACACGTTCGACTAAATTGGGAAACTGCAAATGATCCAACTATTGAGTCCTTTTATATTTACAGGGGAATTACTCCAAACAGCCTAAGTTTATTACCCTCTAGAGTTCCATGTTGTACTTTTTTGGATACTACCATGGAAATGAGTGGAGGAAGTCAATATTTTTATGCTGTAAATTGCCAGAACGTAAAACAAGATAGTAGCATTTATAGTAATGTTGTTGTGATTGTTCCTAATAGAAAAATCAAAATAGCTCCTCCTAATGATATTCATTTTTATCTTTCTAACGATAAGCTAAATTTAAGTTGGCAAGATTCGAGGCATTTCGATAATAATATCAATGGCTTCATAATAGAAAAAAGAATTAAAGAAAATACTGACACTTGTTTTAGGCTAATTACTCCCAATCTATTGAAAAATTCATTTTTTAGAGATACCTCAAAGGTTTCAGTTGGAATAACTTATCAGTATAGAGCCTATTCAATAGCTTATAACAGTGACACTAGTGTTGCAAGCGAGATTTTTGAATGGGAATTACCCAAAGCTAGAGTGGATGTTTTAGATAAATTTTATGTTTTGCCTAAGTCGAAGTCATTAACTATTTCTATTCCTCCTATCTTTTATGAGAACAGGAAGGCATATAAAATATTTAGAAAAAAAGATGCAGAACGGGATTTTATCTTAATTGCAACTATTCCTTCATCGCAATTCTTGTTTGATGATACGGATGTTGTTAATGGGGAAACATATCATTACTGCATCGCAATTGTTCATTCTGATGGAAGAGAGGGCAGAAAAAGTTTTGAATATGCAACTTTAAAAAAATAACAATTTAACAAATAATCGATTTTCTTTAAAAAATTCTTAAATGAAACAATCAAGCACATTTATAGTCTCTTTATTTCTTTTATTAAGTTTTATCCCTTCAATTTTTTCAAATGCTCAATCAGTAAACATTAGTCAAAGAGCATATCAAGCTACTAGTGCATTCGATGGAACTCTAGGTGGTTACAATTTTAATATGGTAGTTGGACAACCTTTTGGTAATATAATTTCAGGGAATGGATTTATAATTAATGAAGGAATCTTGCAACCCGAATCACCCAAAGTCACTTCTTTTTCTCCTGTCACAGGTAGTACTTTTAGTACAGTTACTATAAAAGGACAAAATTTTCTGGGTGCTTCAAAAGTTACTTTTGGTGATTCAAGTGCTTTGTCCTTCTCTATTATTAATGATAGTATTATTACCGCAATAGTTGGTAATGGATCTAGTGGTAATGTAGGTGTATTTACCCCAAGTGGTACTCATTTTCTTTCAGGGTTCATTTATAATAATACCCCAATTATTACTTCTTTATCACCATTTACTGGGGCTGTTGGAACATTAGTAACCATAAAAGGTAGTAACTTTTTCGATACCACTGTAATAAAAATCGGAGGTGTTAATGCATTGAGAATTTCAAATACAAATAATCAGATAGTTGCAATGGTAATGCCGGGTGCTAAAACAGGCAATATTGTTTTAACTAATGGAGGACACTCAGCTACTTCAGGGAATGTCTTTACTGTATCTGCAACTCTTTATCCAGTAAGTCAGCAGGGAAACAAATTACTAAATACAGATGGTTCTTCAGACGGAATACAAGGTGTTGGTTATTCTGTTTCAATTAGTGCTGATGGTAAAACTGCACTAGTTGGAGGCTCTACTGATAGTCTTGGTCTAGGGGCTGCTTGGGTTTATACATTAAGTGGGAATAGTTGGATTCAGCAAGGAAAAAAACTTACTCCCTATGGAATTGGTCCTTGGGGATATGCTCTTACATCTCCCAATTTTGGAAGTTCAGTGGCAATTAGTGCAGATGGAAACACAGCACTCGTCGGTGGACCTAGCGATAGTGCTGGAGTTGGTAGTGCTTGGGTTTTTAATCGAACAAATAATGTATGGTCAATCCAATGCAAATTATCAGGAAAAGGAGGTATTGGTTTGCCTTCACAAGGTGTTTCAGTTGCTTTAAGTGGTGATGGAAACTCTGCCCTTATTGGTGGTTTAGGCGACAATGGTTCAATCGGTGCTGTGTGGTCTTTTTTAAGAGATAAAAGTGGAATTTGGTCCCAGAATGGAAACAAATTAGTTGGCTCTGGATCTAAAGGAGCTTCTCAACAAGGATATGCATTAGCCATAAGTTCAGACGGTTTAACTGCAGCTGTTGGTGGCGATCAAGATAATAATGGACAAGGTGCTGTATGGATATTTAAAAATAAAAGTGGTAGTTGGAGTCAACAAGGCAATAAATTAAATGATGCTTCTATACTGAATGCTAATCAAGGTAGCTCTGTTGCATTAAACGCTGATGGTACTACAATGGTTGTAGGAATTCCTTTTTATAATAATGGACAAGGGATAGCAACAATTTATAAATATTCTGGAACTACTTGGGTTAAACAATCAGATCTAAACGGACTAAATATCACAGGATTGGCTCAGTTTGGATATTCTGTTTCAATATCCGCTGATGGTAATACAGCAATTATTGGTGCTCCTTATGATAATAAAAATATAGGAGCATCTTGGGCTTTTACTAGAAATAGCAATGTATGGTCTCAGAGAGGTAATAAGTTATTGTCATCTGGATATATTGGCGAAAGTTATTTTGGTAGTTCTGTTACTATTAGTGCAGATGGTAACACAGCATTCATGGGCGCTAATTTTGATAGTTATGGAAAAGGGGCCGTTTGGAATTTTGTATCTAGCCCTGTTCCGAGAATTGGGAGTGTAACTCCTGATTCTGCTATTGCTGGTCAAACTGTTATAATTAAAGGTGCCAATCTAAGTTCAGTTAGTGATCTTTCTTTTGGTAATGTAATTGCAAAATCCTTTTTGTTTACTGTAGTAAATGGTGATACTATGATTTCTGCTGTAGTATCTACTGGTGCTAGTGGATATGTAAAAGTTACTAATCCTTATGGTACAGATAGTGCTGCAGGTTTTATATTTCTTACTTGTCAACCTGTGTTTACAACTACCAGTTTAGCAGTTTGTGCTTCGGAATTGCCATATATCTGGAATGGGGTAATCTGTAAATCAGCCGGAACCTATAAGGCTACTTTAAAATCAATTTCAGGTTGTGATAGTATTGTAACGCTAAATTTAAGTATAAATATAAATCCAATTGTTAAAGTACCCTCTGATACAAGTGGTTGTTCTAGTGCAAGTATTACTGCAAAGGGGGCTGTCACATTTTTATGGAGTGGTGGGCAAAATCCTAATAGTCCAACGAACACATTCATAGAATCAGGAGCTTATACTGTTAAAGCTACTGATGCAAATAATTGCTCTTCAAATGCGTCTGTTTATGTTACCATTTTCCCGTTACCTTTTGCTAAGATAACTGGCAAATTAAGTGGTTGTGATAGTATCAAGCTCTATGGAAGTGGTGGTAATAAGTATTTGTGGAGTTCAGGCAGTACACCTACCAAATCTTCAAATTCATTTAATAAATCTGGATCATACACATTAATTGTTACGGATTCAAGCACAAAGTGTTCATCTTCGATTTCATTTAAAGATACAATTTATAGTCATCCTACAATTTCTATAGGTGGTATATTTACAGGCTGTGATAGTACTAAGGTTTGGGTTAAAGGAGCTCCAATAAATAGCTCATTTCATTGGAATGGCGGAAAAAATTTCGTATCAGATACTAACAATATAATTTCCTCCGGTAATTATATTGTTTCAGTCTTAGATACAAATGGTTGTGTCACTGTTACTAACAAAGCAGTTACAATAAACAATTCTCCTAAAGCATCAGTTGTTGGGAAAGATACTGCTTGCAATTTTGTAATACTAACAGGTAGTGGCGGAAAAACATATTCATGGAGTGGTGGAAAAAATCCTTCAAGCCAAACCGATACATTTACATTAAGTGGTAGGTATGCTTTAACTGTAAAAGATGCTAACGGTTGTACAAATTATGATTCAGTTTATGTAAAGGTAAATTTGCCCCCTGCATTTACTGTTCAACAATCAAATAATGGATGCGGTAGTGTCTTCCTGACTGCTGTTCCTGCTGATACTACAGAGCAATTAGTATATGATTGGAATGGTTTGGGTTCATTTCCCAATTTACGGTCTAACACATTCTCTGTTAGTGGTAATTATTCTGTAAAAGTTACAGATACTTTAACAGGGTGTTTTGGGTCAGTGCAACAATCTGTTTCTATTACTAGTCAGCATACTGTAAGTTTAATAAATTCTGGAGGAAACTCCTGCCTTGAAAATGCTAATTTAACTGTTAGTGGTGCATCTTCTGCTTATAAGGCTGTTATTTTTAAAGATTCTGCATACTATAGCAATTCTGTTCTTTTGGATACTATTATTCCAAAGCATGTAGACAGTATTTTAAATGGAGAAAGCTTTATTTCTATTTCTAATTACAAGCCAGAGGGAGAAGGAAGATATTTTGCTTTTGTATATTTTAATGATGGATGTAATGCAACAACGCCTTATGATACAGTCAGAATCGCAAAAATTGGCATTAATGGCTTAGCAACAGCTTGTAAACAAGTAGTTTTGACAGCTACAGGAGGAAAATCTTATACTTGGAATGGAGGAACCTCTCCAAATTTGGAAACGGATACATTTAAAGTAATTGGAAGTCAAAACGTAAGTGTTTCTGCTGTAGATTCAAATGGATGTGTTGGAACTGCTTCTCAATCTATTATCGTTAATAATTTCCCATCACCAATTGGAGTCATTGTTTCAAATAATGGTTTAAATGTTGGTTGTGATAGTATATTATTAACTGCATCAGTTTCGGGGGGGAATGGAGCGTATAATTATTTATGGTTAAATGGTGGCAAATCTCCTAAAAGTGCAACAAATTGTTTTTATTCTAGTGGAACTGATACTGTAAAAGTAACTGATGGGAATGGGTGCTCTATTTTTATTTCTAAACAAATAAAGATAAATCCGCATCCTAAACCCTTTATTAAAGCTTATCAACACCTTTGTGGTAAAACAATATTATCTGCTGCAGGGGGTAATTCTTATTTGTGGAGTGATGGTTTAAATATTAATAGCCCAATAGATACAATTACATTAAGTGGAGCTAATATTCCTATTTCTTTAAAAGTGACAGATTCTAACAATTGTTCTTCAACTTTATTCGATACAATTTATGTAAAGGCATTACCTGTAATAAAATATGAAGGAAATACTGCTAGTTGTGATAGTGTTGTATTAAATGTAAGTGGGGGCAGTGGATATTATTGGTCAGGTGGCAAATACGTAACAAGTAATAGAAATGTTTTTGTTAATTCAGATGTTTATAATATTACCTCTATAAACCTCAACGGATGTTCCGATTCTTTAAAGATAAATGTTACAGTTAATCCCACAAAAGCTGCAATAGATATTATAGCAAACCCTTCAAACATTTGTCAAGGAGATTCTGTTACATATTTAGCAACTTCAACTAATGGTGGTATATTCCCTATGTATAGTTGGTATATTGGTAATTTGTTGCAAAAAATTACCAATTCAGCTTCTTTTATTTATGCTCCTACTACTAAGGATTCAATTAAGTGTATTTTGAAATCCGATTTGCTTTGTTTATTAACCGATACTGCTGTAAGTAATATTGTTACAGAAAATATAACTCAAAAAATTTTACCGTCTATAATATTATCTGCAAGTTCACTTTCTATTTGCAAAGGGACTGCTGTCACTTTCACTGCTAAAGTCTTAAATGCTGGAAATTATCCTTCGTTTAGGTGGAGAAAAAATAAGTTAATAGTTGGCAATGACGATAGTTCATATACTGATAACTCTTTAAATGATAAAGATTCTATCTATTGTGAATTAATAAGTAGTCTACCTTGTACACTTAAACCTTCAGTTTTTAGTAATGCTGTTGTAGTGAAAATTAAGACACCATCAAACTCTACTACTAATGTCAGTGTCTGCCCCACAGCCCTTCCTTACACTTGGAATGGAACTGCTTATAGTGTTGCAGGTACTTATACAAAGACACTCGTAAATGCGGTGGGTTGTGATAGTGTCGCTACCCTAAATCTTTCAATAAAGGCAACGAGTAGTTCAATTACAAATGCAACGATTATTCAAGGAGACTCCTATATTTTCAATGGAACAACATATACATCTGCCGGTACTTACACCGCTCATTTAACAAATAGTGTAGGATGTGATAGTGCTGCAACTTTGGTATTGACAGTCACTCCAACTTATATTATTAGCGGAAATGTAAAGAATCCATTAGGTACTGTTATCCCTTCTGTAACAGTAAGTTTAAATGGCAAACAGTCAGTTGTAAATACCGATATAAGTGGAAATTATAATTTTACTACAATCGCTAATAGTAACAACAGTATCAAGCCTTCTAAAAATAATGATAAGAATGTTGCAAATGGAATAAACGGAACGGATATAAGTCTTATCCAAAGCCATATTTTGAAGAAAGTGATCTTGAATTCACCGTACAAATTAATTGCAGCAGATGTAAATAATGATGGTGCAGTAAATGGTACTGATATTGCCTTGATTAAGTCAATAATCTTAAAGCGTATTACACAATTTAGTGGCAGTAGACTGTGGTCATTTGTGGATAGTAGTTATAAATTTCCTATTCCCACAAAGCCTTTTCCTTATTATGATAGCATCAATATTGCCGCAATTAATACCAATCAATTAGGGAAGAATTTCATTGGTGTAAAACTAGGTGATGTAAACTACGATTGGAACTCAGCAGTTTTAGGTATTGATAGCAAGTCTGCACCTATTGAATTATTCAATGATAATATATTGGTTAATAATACAGCATCTGAAGTTCGTATTCCAATCAAGGTCAACAACTTCCGAAATATAATGGGTATGCAATACACCCTCAATTTCAATAGTAGTTCTCTCGAATTGAAAGCAATAGAAAATAATAAGTTGAATGCTGATTATAATTTGGATTTTACACCAGAAGGTAAAATTCCATTCTTGTGGGTCGATCCAGCTAGCGAACCAAAGACTATTGTAGATAGCACCGTTTTATTTGAGTTAGTATTTAATAAGAAAGGCAACTTTACAAAAGAAAGTCTTAGTCTTTCATCAGATATTACACTTGTTAATGCTTTCGACGGAAATTATGCAACTGTAGGCATTGTAAAACAAGGAGGGGTGATTACAGAACAAAACGTTATTGAAAATAGTTTTGTTATTTATCCTAATCCTGCAAAAGATAAGATTACTATTAAAGGAAGTTATATCAATGAAGTTCAGATTGTTGATTATATGGGAAAAATTGTAAAGTTGATATCATTACATCAAGCAATTAATCCAACTATACAAGTGAGTGAGCTAACTTCAGGAATCTATCAATTGCGAATACAATCCAATGAAGGAAAGGTCAAATCGATAGCTTTTATAAAGGAGTAAGCTTTGAGGAATAAATATAAATAAACATAACATCCCGAAAACTTTAAATTTTCGGGATGTTTTAAAACAAAGTATTTCAGATAAAAAGATTTATAACATGAAAAAAATAGTAATGATCATTTCGTTTTTGATAGGCTCATTCTTCATTGCCCAATATACACAAGCGCAATTCGGCGGAGGAGGAGGTACTCCGGGAGGAGGTGGAACAGGCGGTGGTATTCCAGGCACAGGTGGTGGTCCCGCACCGTCAGTTCCCTTCGATGGAGGCATGAGTTTGATGCTGATAGCAAGTGGAATTGGATATGGGGCAAAGAAGACAAGAAGGAGTGTTTGATAGTTATCGAGATATACTAAAATGAAATTGAAGGGAAACAAGAGATTTAGGAAAATTAAGCCTACTATTTAAAGTAAATAACCAATAGGTTAAATAGTAATGAAAAAATGGAGAAGTATGTTTAAATCTTTCAAATTTTGGGTACATTTTAATCACAATTAATCATTAATCAAGTGTAGCTGCCACTTTAGTATAAACAGCTCCGGCAATGCCGAAAACGGAATAAAGTAGGTAAAAAACGATAATAATTATAAAATGAAAATGAGAAAAGCTATTTGGATAATTTTATTTGCTTTTGCAATAAGCTGTACTAAAGAAACTGGCACTAATACACCTACTGCTACAACAGGTAATGCTATATTTTGGGTAGCTTCCGATTTAGGAGTAGGCACTATTGGAGTTACCTGTAATAATAATACACAAATTATTAGGGGTTATTCCACAAGTGGAACACCTTCTTGTGGGGCTGCGGCTTGTGCAAACTTTACATTAAGTCCTGGCACTTATTCTTTCACTGCAGTTGCAGGTTCTACTCAATGGAGTGGTAATGTAACCATAACAAGTGGTGGCTGTACACCATTACAACTAAAAGGTAACGGTGGTGTGAATGGTGGTGGGGGCAATAATGCTGGAACGCCAACTGTTACTACGCCCGATACACACTTTATGGCATCTCAAGATTATACAGTTTCAAAATTAGGAGCTTATAATACCCAACAATTTACACTTTCCACCACAACTAAGTTCGTCTTTCGCTTCGCTTCGCAATTTGCAGCACAAGCGGCAATCATTACTCCGGATCAATTGAATAATTTTCAAACTAATCAATCATTTTCAGGATATGGTCTTTTTGACAAACAGATAGGTACTCACAGTTTATCTCTTTCAGCAGGTACTTATTATTTGGCTATCAGAAACAGTAATAATGGTCCGAACAAATGGAGTACTGAATTGGATTATGACATCTCACTACCTTCTAGCGACAGAGCTACATTTTATGATTTCTATACAAGTGGTGCAAAAAATTTCCAAGCAGGGAGTCGTTTTTGGCAGCCATTTACAGTTCAAAGTGGGTTTCGCTATTTTTTGGATGGTTGCAATGTAAACTGCGATGTAAGAATAATTCCCATAAGCGAATTGTCTGCTTTTCAGAATGGTCAGGTGTATCAATATTACACTGATTATTATTTATCAAGTGGAGCAGGACCAGGTTTATTTGAGCTTAAATTATCTGTTGGAGATTATTATATTGTCTCCTTCAATGCCAGTTCAGGGGCTTTGTCTTATGTTTTGGAACGGTGGAAAGTCAATTAGGAAATTATAGTTTGCAACGTATTAGAAATAAGTTTGATTTTACAAAAACAAAAAAATGACACAAAAACTTTACAGCTACTTAAAAGCAGTAGCTCTCTTTATGCTTCTTTTTGCTACAAAGGCGCAAGCACAAATAACCAATCAATGGATTGAGGTAGGTGGTACAAACACATCAACCCTTAATGGTCCAATAACTAGCCTTGTAACAGATGCTAGTGGCAATGTGTATGCAGTAGGGGGTTTTACGAACGACAGCGGTAAGAGTTATGTAGCGAAATGGGACGGCAGTAGCTGGCAGGAGCTTGGTGGCACCAATAGTTCTACATTTAATAGTGGTATAGCTTGTCTCACCACCGATGCAGGCGGCAATGTGTATGCAGTTGCAGTAGGGGGTTTTACGAACGGCAGCAACGGGAAACATTATGTAGCAAAATGGAACGGCAGTAGCTGGCAAGAGCTTGGCGGCACCAATAGTTCTACATTTAATTCTTTTATCTTAAGCCTCGCAACTGATGCAGGCGGCAATGTGTATGCAGCAGGTGAATTTTTTAACGGTAGTAGAAAGCCCTATGTAGCGAAATGGAACGGCAGTAGCTGGCAGGAGCTTGGCGGCTCAAACAGTTATACATTTTCTTCTAATGGTTATATAAGGAGTCTCACCACCGATGCAGGCGGCAATGTATATGCAGCAGGTGATTTTAAGAACGGCAACGGTAATAATTATGTTGCGAAATGGAACGGCAGTAGCTGGCAGGAACTTGGCGGTACCAATAGTTCTACATTTAATCATACTATATATCATCTCACCACCGATGCTGGCGGTCATGTATATGCAGGAGGTTTGTTTTCGAACGGCCTCTTCAAGTATTATGTAGCAAAATGGAACGGCAGTAGCTGGCAGGAGCTTGGCGGTGCCAATAGTTCTAAATTTAGTGGTTATATAAGTAGTCTCACCACCGATGCAGGCGGCAATGTGTATGCAACAGGTGAATTTTTGAACGGCCTCTTCAAGCATTATGTAGCAAAATGGAACGGCAGTAGTTGGCAGGAACTTGGCGGCACCAATCGTTCTACATTTAATAGTTTGATATATAGTGTCACCACCGATGCAGTCGGCAATGTATATGCAGGAGGGTTTTTTACGAACGACAGCGGAAAATGCTATTTAGCCAAATATGGCAATGCTGTTGTTACAATACCAACTATTTCTTCTTTTACGCCTACGACAGCATCAGCTGGTACAACGGTAACCATCACAGGTACTGGTTTCACAGGTGCAACGGCGGTAAGCTTTGGTGGGGTAGCGGCTACAAGCTATACAGTTGTAAGTGCTACAAGTATAACAGCAGTTGTGGGTAGTGGTGCAAGTGGGAGTATAAGTGTTACCACGGGTGGTGGAACAGCAAGTTTGGCTGGGTTTACGTTTATTGAAACCCCTACCATATCTTCTTTCACCCCAACAACTGCAAACACAGGTACAACTGTAACTATTACTGGTACTAATTTTTCAGGCGCAACTGCTGTCAGCTTTGGCGGCACGGCAGCCACTTCTTACTTTGTAATAAATAATACGACCATCACGGCATTAGTAGGTGCGGGTGCAAGCGGCAGTATAAGTGTTACCACAAGCGGGGGTACGGGTAGCTTGGTAGGGTTTACTTATCAAAATACAAACCCTACCATCATCTCTTTCACCCCCACTACTGCAAGCTCAGGAACAACTGTAACTATTACTGGTACTAATTTTTCAGGCGCAACTGCTGTCAGCTTTGGCGGCGTGGCAGCCACTTCTTTTTCTATAATAAATAGTACCACCATCACCGCAGTTGTAAGCGCAGGGGCAAGCGGCATCGTAAGTGTTGCTACAAGTGGGGGCACTGTTAGTTTGGGTGGTTTTACTTTTCAAAATACAAACCCTACCATCATCTCTTTCACCCCCACTACTGCAAGCTCAGGAACAACTGTAACTATTACTGGTACTAATTTTTCAGGCGCAACTGCAGTCAACTTTGGCGGCGTGGCAGCCACTTCTTTTTCTGTAATAAATAATACGACCATCACGGCAGTTGTAAGCGCAGGGGCAAGCGGCATCGTAAGTGTTGCTACAAGTGGTGGCACTGCTAGTTTGGGTGGTTTTACTTTTCAAAATACAAACCCTACCATCACCTCTTTCACCCCCACTGCTGCAAGTACAGGCACAACAGTAACTATTACGGGTACAAACTTTACTGGTGCAACGGGGGTCAGCTTTGGTGGAGTGGCAGCCACTTCTTTTTCTGTAATAAATAGTACCACCATCACCGCTGTTGTAAGCGCAGGGGCAAGAGGCATCGTAAGTGTTGCTACAAGTGGTGGCACGGTTAGTTTGGGTGGTTTTACTTTTCAAAATACAAACCCTACCATTACCTCTTTCACGCCAACTACTGCAAGTACAGGCACAACAGTAACTATTACGGGTACAAACTTTACTGGTGCAACTGCTGTCAGCTTTGGTGGCGTGGCTGCCACTTCTTTTTCTATAATAAATAGTACCACCATCACCGCAGTTATAAGCGCAGGGGCAAGTGGTAGTGTAAGCGTAACCAGTATTGGTGGAGTTGCTACGTTGGCTGGTTTTAATTTTTGTAATTTGGCAACATCAACAGTAAGCATAGCAGCGAGTACAAAAAGTACATGTTTGGGAACAAAGGTAACCTTTACAGCTAGCCCAACTAATGAAGGGGCTAATCCTACTTATCAATGGATAGTAAATAGCAATCCAGTAGGTACCAATTCAATTACTTATTCTACAACTTCCTTGAATGATAACGACAATGTAATTTGTCTATTAACTAGTGCGGCTGCATGTTCAAATAATACTGCGTTAAGTAATAAGATTTATATAACTATAAATAAACCCACCGTTTCAACAACAAATGCAAGTATCTGTGCAGGAGGCTCTTATACCTTTAATGGAACAAACTACACCACTACAGGAACGTACATAGCCCATCTTGTAAATAGTAAAGGTTGTGATAGTGCTGCCACTTTAGTATTATCTGTTAAGAAAACAAGTACAAGTACTACATCTATTTCCATCAATTTGGGAGGCTCTTATACATTTAATGGAACTAGCTACACTACTTCTGGAACTTACATAGCCCATTTGACTAACTCAGTTGGATGTGATAGTACAGTAACACTATTATTAACTGTGAATCAAAACTCCACAAGTACTACCAATGCAAGCATCTGTGAAGGAGGCACTTATACTTTTAACGGCAATACTTATAATACGGCAGGAACATATACTACACACCTTTTAAATAGTGTTGGAAATGATAGTGTAGCAATTCTGATTTTAAAAGTAAATGCAATATCTAAAAGTATTATCAATGCAAGTATCTGTGCAGGAGGCTCTTACACCTTTAATGGCACAAACTATACCACTACAGGAACATACATAGCCCATCTTGTAAATAGTAACGGTTGTGATAGTGCTGCCACTTTAGTATTATCTGTTAAGAAAACGAGTACAAGTACTACATCTATTTCCATCAATTTGGGTGGCTCTTATACATTTAATGGAACTACCTACACTACTTCTGGAACTTATATAGCCCATTTGATTAACTCTGCAGGCTGTGATAGTGTTGCTACATTGGTGTTAACAGTAAATAGCACTTCAAACTCTACAACTAAAGACTCAATTTGTGAGGGAAGTTCCTACACATTCAATGGAACTGTATATACAAAGGCAGGTACTTATGTTGCCCATCTGACCAATACGGCAGGTTTTGACAGTGCTGCAACACTAGTATTGACAATAAAGAATCCACCTGTGGTAGCTCCAATTGAAGGTTCGGGAACAGTCTGTGGCGGAAACTCTTTAAAATTAACGAATCAAACAGTTGGTGGTTTGTGGGAATCATCTGACCCAAAAATAGCTTCCGTAACTAACAGTGGAAATGTGACAGGAATTACTTTAGGAAGTACAACAATCAGTTATTCTTTATCCAATAGTTGTGGTAAAACATCAGTAAAAAAGGAGGTTGTAGTGAGTGTTGTAAAAACAACTGTCAATGAAATAGAGGGAGATTCAAACGTTTGTCTGCATAAAACTACAACATTGAGCAATACTACTTTAAATGGTTTGTGGAGCAGTCAAGATGCTTCAATAGCTATCATAGATAATAATGGCAGGGTAACTGGGTTGAAAGTTGGTGAAACTGTTGTTAGTTATACACTTACAAATGGTTGTGGTATGAATAGTGTTTCAAAAACGGTTTCAGTTTCTGGAGTCCGTCCATCTCGTAAGAATATTACCGCTAAAAACCCTACATGTATCTATCCAATAGGTGGAAGCATTACGGTAGAAATTACAGGTAATGAAAACCCATATCAGTTTTCTATTAATGGTGAGACCTATCCTGACTATACGAAATTGCCTGATTTGGGTGCAGGGACTTATCCAATTCAAATTTTCAATGCCAGCAAATGTTTGGTGGATAGCGAAATAGTAAGGCTTGTATTAGAAACATCTGTAGGTTGCGACACAATGTATATTCCAACGGCATTTACCCCAACAAATAGTATAAACAATATTTTCAAACCATTTGGCGGTATGAATGTGCAGTCAATCACTTTCAGGATATACAATAGGCTCGGTAGGCAATTATTTGAATCGCATGACATTTATAAAGGATGGGATGGCATGGTAAATGGGGTATTGCAGGAAACGGGTACTTATGTATGGTCGTTACAATACACTTCGTCCCTAGGGAGTATCAAGTCAAAGCAGGGAACGTTAGTATTGTTAAGATAGTCAGTAGTCTGAGGTATATTATTTCTTTATTAATAACATTGCTACACCCTATTGTGCATGAATATATTGGTTGTAGTATACTCTTAGGAAATTTGGGTTCTGACGCATGGCTCACGTCATGTGCCGCACGTAACTAACTAATTCATATATTAATACTGTGTATAGCTATTACTAGTCAGGGTAAAAGACTTAAAATTAGTAATTGTAAAATATACTTTACTCACTTTCTCACCAGACCTTTTATAAGCCACCTTAGGGCAATCTGCTTTCAGCAAAGCTGAAATTGAGGAAATCCGAAGGATATTTTTCTCAAAAGGTTGAACGGAGTGGCGTATTTGCCCTTTTAGAGGTAGTTGCGCCTGCCGGTTAAGAGTCAAAAGAACAAAAATGCGGCTTATAAATCTATTTCGATATCTCAAAATGTCCCCAATTTAATATAGCTGCCCTGTAGCTACATATAAACAACCCGAAAATTTCAAATTTTCGGGTTGTTTTAGTTTATACCAATTTATTTTCCATTCGAATCAAGAGTTGCAAGTACCACTTAGTTACTAAATATTACAAGTATTTAACTACAATGAAGTACTAAAGTGCCTTACGATATATTTCATCTTGTCGTTTAAAACAAGAACTCATACTTCATCACTCCATCCACTCCTCAAATCTTTCACTCCAAATAATCCTGATGCAGCCCCCTTCGTTGTCATGCCGTAGGCATATCATTAAAAGAAAGTAATCCATCTTTTCAAACATATACCCCCAGCCCCACCCACAACTACTCAAAAAAAAGATGCCCTGAAAAACTATCGTTCCAAGACATCTTCCCTTCTGTCAAATACAATCTAAAAAAACTTACAAACTAACACTTAATACTTATTACAAGAACTCACATTTCATAATTCATAATTAACCACTGCCACCTTCTTCAACCGTATCGTAAAACTATTCACCACACCTCTATTCAGCATCGCCCCAAAAGGAACAGGCACATATCCAGCACAGCTAATATTAAACATAAACTCTCCCGGATGATGTGAACTGATAACTATTTTATGGTCACTACCCATTTTAAAAGTCTTCAAATTACTCGTGTCCTCAACAATAGACTTCATCAAAGGCATGCCGTCCTCATCGCCCACAACTTCAAATTCCCCACTCGTATGCCTAGCACCAGCAATATGAAGTTCAGCAGATAACTTCAATTCATTAACCAATGCAGATTGAGTATCCCCAACAAAACTTTCTACCAAATCAATGATATTGCTCACGCTATCGTCTGCAGATGAAAAATAAGGTTTCAATAAATCTGTACCCTCAGCTTTCGATTCAATCTGCGCCATTACAGGTTCGCCTTTCAGGTCTACAAACTCAACTATTGCATCATCCATTTCAGTAATATTAGCCGCCGTAATGACCAATATTACCTTGTTATCATTAATAAGGTCCCTTGTACTCTTAGCCCTCAATACCAGATCAACCTTTGATCCAGACACATAATGAGTAATAGGTTCATCTAATTGATGTGACAAAGTAAGCATATTCAACTTCTTTGCCTTCACTTTACTCCTTAAAGCAAATTTGAAAATTGTTTTTCCCATCTTTAATTTAGCTGCCTCAGAAGCAATCGCTCCAACTGCAACATCCGTCTGTTTTGTTGCTGCTGTATCAATCTTCACTATTGTACCTCCTAAATCACTCATTTCTGTTGTCAGCCCATCTACAGTAGTTAATGACAAGGCATGTTTAGTCACTAAATTAACCACTCTATCAAATTTTTCTCTCTTTGCAATCTGTGTCTTATTCATAATCTTTAATTTAAAATTTAATTGTTCTAAAAACTTGTTTCTAAAATCCCCCTCTAACTTAAAACCTTACTCCAATTACGTACTACTTTTAACCCTTACCTTAAGCCCTAAACCCTATACCTAATTCTTAAAACGTACAACTTATTACTTATAACCTACAACTTATAACCTAATACTTACTACTTTTAACCCCTACCTTAAGCCCTAAACCCTTTACCTTAAACCCTAAACCCTTTACCTAATTCTTACAACCTAAAACTCACTATTACCAGTACCTGCAACCTGCATCTACACCTTCAAATACCTCTAAAGCAACATCGAATAGCCATATTGCATCATTCAAGAGCCCTATTGCATTTTATCAATGCTATATGACAACATTCCATGCTTATTTCAAATCATTGATAGCATATAACGCATCATTACAGTGCCCAAATGCAACATCATCAAGTATATTTACTTCGCTACAATGCCCTTATACCTCGTTAAATCATTCATTTGCGTCATTCGCATGTTCAATTGCAACCTTGATGCCTTTGTTAGTAACATTAAGACCTTTAACAGTAACATTGATGCCTTCAAATGAAACCTTACAGTCTTTTATGATAACATAGATGCCTTCAAATGCATTAGTAGTGCTGCCAAATCCAACATTGATGAGTTTACAATTGAAATAGATAAGCCTTCACACAAGATACTAAGCTAAAAATGAAGGATAGGCAATAAGCAATAAAGTCTCAAGGTTTCAAAATCCGGTAACCAAAATATTAAGTAAACCCTTTATCCTTATTACTTACAACATAGTATTTAGTACGTATTACTTGCAACCTTATACCTTAATCCCTAAACCTTATACCCCCCCAACCAGCAACTAGTAAATTGCATCCTGCTTCCTGCTTCCTGAAAAGATTCTCAGCTTCGCTTCGGTGGCCAATGAATAGCCGAAATAGATAGTAATAAAATGATGTGGAATTTGTTGATAGTATCAACGATACTTTCGGAAGAATTAAAACGAGTCTTCGGATAATTGAAACGAAACTCAGGTATGTTCAGCGTTGAAAAATAATTTGTAGGTGTCTTGTTAAATGTAACCATAATTAATAGTGGTAACCTTTTGCCAATTCCGTGAAAATAGTAGCATTCTCTAAATTATCTAATGCTAACAAATCATTTTGCTGCATACTCATTGAAAAATTCTTTGCAAAACTTAATAAATGAAATTCTTTAATTCATGGTAAGCTTCCTTTTTTATCATGCAAATCAATTAATCAATAGTTTAATTGAATTCCTTTGAAACAGTGCAAATCTAGTGGCCTCATTTTTAATAACAGTTGACCTTAGTTTGCTAATAAAAATAAATAAAAGTTTCTTTCCTAACACGAGTCATCATTTAATAGTTTCAAAACCATATAGTTTCCATATTTATTAAGTGATACAGTTGTTTATAGTTCATTTGTTCTACATCCTCATATTCAGCCCCCTTACACACCAAACCATTACCGCAGTGGAACGCTCCTCACTAATCATGTTTATTTTGTTCCTAAAACTGCAAACACATAAGTATATAACTCACCTTACGCAATAATTAATAAAGGTTATTAGGTCTAATTTATATTCTTCAACTCAAAGACACAAATACTCAAAGTAGCACAAAGAAAAAATGAAGTATTGATACTTATGAAGTGTTTTAAAGAACTTAGAGCCTTTGCGACTTAGTTTCTTTGTGGCAATAAAAATAAAAAAAGACAAAAAAGCATTTGATTCAATCTATGCGTAAGGTGAGTATATAATAAGCATCACAAATGCATTAGTACAAAAGGTAGCTGAACAAGTTTTTAACCATGAAGGAGGAAATGCTACAAATGTAGTGAACATCAATAATTTTATTGTAGTAGGTGTTTATCATGTGATAATTAGAGAGGTTAATAGTAATGAGCAAGTCTTTCAATCGGCTTTGTCAGTTCAGTAAGTGAGAAACGTTTAATACATTGGGATATTGCCTGCATTTGAATTTTTTTGTAGGCAATATCCCTTTTTTTATCCCAAATTTGAATCGATTATATAATCCAATCCTAATTTCTTTTACTTTTAGCCTCATGAAAAATAGTTTCTTTCGACATTTTGTATTAGTTCTCTTATTAGTACCCATGTTAGTGTCTGCTCAGAATTATAATCAAAGTAATTCCGACTCGTTATTTATCAAACAAATTAGTGATGATATCTTGCAAAATGGTAAGGCCTATGAATGGCTTCATCAATTAACTAAGGGAATCGGTGGGCGTTTGGCGGGGTCTCCACAGTTTGCTAAATCTATTGTT